>DATFRK010000383.1:0-3097 GCA_035263325.1 Pyrinomonadaceae bacterium
AGATGGATTGGACGGAAGAGATTGTACCGGCATAGCGACCTCCTTCCCGTTTTTCACGGGTGGTGAAATGCCTGTGGTCCGCCACATCAGGCAAAGGAGTACGCTTGCCAAAGGATGTAATTCGAATCGGTGGGCTTGGCCCTTTCCGCGGACCGGCGGCGTCCGAGACGCACCCGGAGAGCGTAGCCGAGAGAGTGGCGCCATGGCAAATGCAGATAAAAGTGCACACTCAACGTACTGTCAGGCCAACCTGTACTCAACGAGTCTCACTTGCTTGACATTGCTACCGTTGAGCTTGATGTCTATAGTTTCTGCCAATAACCGCGGCGCGCTACAACACGCGCAACCCGAACCGAGTTGAAAAGAATCAACTCAATCGACGAAACCTGCGAGGGCTTGAAAAATGACTCCAGAACTAGAAGCCTTGAAGTCTAAGTTACGAGCGACCTGGACCGCCGGAGATTTCGGACAAATTGCCAAAGCCTATACAAAAGGAGCGGAACAGTTTGTTGAGCGTCTCAAACTGCAACCAGGACTTAGGTTTTTGGATGTGGCTTGCGGCTCGGGAAACATGGCTATCCCGGCAGCTCGAGCTGGCGCGATTGTTACCGGAATGGATCTGGCACCTGAAATGGTCCAGCAGGCCCGCGAACGGGCCCGGCAGGATGGTTTGGACGTTCAGTTCGCCGAAGGTGACGTCGAGGCGCTCGAATTCGAAGACCAAAGTTTCGAGGTGGTCGCCACCATGTTCGGCGCGATGTTCGCTCCTCGTCCGGAACTAACGGCCAACGAACTGCTGAGAGTGTGCAAGTCTGGAGGACGGATCGCGATGGCCAACTGGACGCCCAGTGGCTTTGTCGGACAGATGTTCAAGGCCACAGCTGCCCATGTACCACCAGCACCCGGTATGCCGTCTCCAGTTCTGTGGGGTGTTGAAGACACAGTGAGGGAACGATTTGGATCGGGCGTATCGCAGCTTGAGACCACCCCGCGCAACATCACTTTCGCCTTTCCTTTTCCACCTGCCGATGTGGTTGAGCACTTCCGCAACTATTATGGACCAACCCAGAAGGCGTTCGGAGCGCTTGATGAAAACGGACAAGCCGCGCTGCGCCGTGACCTCGAACAGCTCTGGAGCGCACATAATCGCGCTACCGATGGGACCACGGACGTCGAATCTCAGTACCTCGAAGTGATTGCTACCAAGGCTTGAGATGAAAACTGCCAGTACCAGATTTCTTGCCATACTTCTCTTACTGCTTGGTGCGGTTGCCAACTCTTCGGCGCAGGAAACCAAACTCAAGTGGTTCGGGCACGCAGCGTTTTCAATCACCACCCCCAACGGCAAAGTATTACTGATTGACCCGTGGTTAAAGAACCCCACCAACCCCGACGCCAGGGACGGCAAGGACCCGATACCCTCACTGCAAAAGGTCGATTACATCTTGATTACGCATGGCCATCGCGATCATGTTGGCGACGCGGTGGAGATCGCGAAGAAGACTGGAGCAGCCCTGGTCTGTAACCCGGAACTCGCGGGAAATCTGGTGAAGCTGGCAAATTTTCCCAGCAAGCAAGCAGAGACTGACGCGATCATGGGAATCGGTGGAGAAATTCAAATTGCTGACGGTGAAGTGACAGTAGCAATGACACCAGCGGTTCATTCGAGTAGTGTTTTCAATCCGCAGGCTGGACCCAATGAACCTGAACGTGCTTACGGCGGAAATGCAGCAGGTTTTGTGATCGCGATTAAGAATGGTCCCACTATCTATCATTCAGGCGACACCGCCTACTTCAAGGACATGGAAACGATCGGCGAGAGCTACGCAATCGATGTCGCCTTACTCAACATCGGTGGCCACTTCGGTATGGAGCCAAAGATGGCCGCCAGGGCAGCACAATCGGTACACGCAAAATTGGCCATTCCGCAGCACTTTGGCACGTTTCCGGGCATCGCTCAGAATGCTGCTAGCTTTGCGGCCGAACTTAAAAGGTTGAAGATTGATTTTTACGAGATGAAGCCGGGTGAAACGATTTCATTTCGCGGCAAGCAATTGGTGAAGGCTAAATCGTAGAAATCTTGCTATCTCGTTTTTTGCGACGTCCCGCTATTTCTCTCCGGCCTTGCTACCTTGTACATGTCGCGCGCAATGCGATCGGCCAAGTCACCCTGGTAAAGATCCATATGATCGCGGCCTTCGACAAACTCAAAGGTTGCATCACTACCCAGATCTTTCAAGCGGTCTCGCAACAGGTAGACCGCCTCTTCCAGATGAAAGTTGTCCGCAGTACCAACCACGAGGTGTAGTTTTCCCCGCAGCCGCGGCCCCAAAGTTTTCCAATGATCTGCCAGGAGGCGCGAAATGTCGTAACGCTCCCAGGCTGCCGCCACCTTCGCATCAATCACCCCCGTATCGCGATCAAACAAGTGCTGCGGGCGCCCATCTTCGCCCCGCGGACTGAATACCGCTTCGAACGATCTAACTTGGCCACCGTACTCACCAACCACTCGCTCATAACGCGCATATTGCTGCCAGGAAAAGACGTCCTGGCCTTTGTAGCGAAAGATATTGTGCGGCTTGCCGCTAACACCCTGGTAGAAATTCTCGGCCGGAACTCTCGTCAGATCGGTACCGCTGAAGCTGCGGAAGTCCACCGGATCGGGAGAGGTGGACCAGGTACCGCCAAACACATCCGGATAAGTTACCTGTAACCAGAGGGTGGACCAACCACCTGAGGAGTGTCCCGTGAGGAATCTGCCGCGGGGCACCGCATCCATGCGAAACTTGCTCTCGAGATAGGGAATGAACTCCGTCGTCAAGGCCTTACCCCAGGGACCGTTATTCGCGGAATCCGCAAACTCGTGATGGCCCATTGGACAGGTTCCGTCAAGATAGACGTTGATCATTTCAGGCAGAGTGCCGTCGCTCATCTTTTTGAGTAACGTGGGCGTATCACGCCAGGCTCGCAAATGTGATCCGCCAAAACCATGGATCTTGTAGACAGTCGGATAGCGCGTCTTACCGGAGGATGCATAACTAGGCGGCAGTACCACCGCTGCCCGCATGGTGATGGGCCGTCCCCAGAACGCACTCAG
>DATFRK010000384.1:0-6079 GCA_035263325.1 Pyrinomonadaceae bacterium
CAAGGAGCCATCAGGTTTGCCGTCAACTGTTCTGCGCAACGCGTCAAGCCACACTCCACCAAGCGCGTTACTGTAGCGCTCCAGGATCAAGGGCTCGTAACCCGCCAGGTTTTGCAGGTTCCACATGGCTGAGACGTTGGCCGAGTCGAATCGCGGCACCTTAACGAATTGTTCACACATCAGCTCAACGCGGGTGTAAACACGATGCTCAGTTGGCGGGAACTGTTTTAGATAGACCGTGGCTTCTGAAGGCGTGGTAAAGCGACTGGCCGGAAATCCCATGCCTCCCCACCAGCGATTGAGTAACAAAGAAGGTTCGACGAAACAGGTGACAAGCAACGTCGCAAACAATAAACCGCCGCGCCAACGCTCGGATGAGAGTAAAGCGGCACGCCACAACGCACCCGTGGTAAGTAGCACAAACCCAGCTTTGGCGAGGTTGTAGACTGCAACTCGATCAAGCGAAAGTGTTTGGGATTTGCGCCACCAGATTATTCCGACGACTATGCTGGCGAGCAGTAGGGCAATGGCGGCCAAAGTTTTCGTAATCTGCGCTGCGGAATTTCGCTGGCGATAACGCTGGAACACAGGTGCTAGTGAATCCCAACCGTAGGCCGCCAATACCCCAACCGCGAAAGTCCACTCGAAGGTGTGCCGTGAAGGAACGCGAAAGCGATTGAGTAGCGGAACGTAGTAGACGATATTGTAGAGTGGTGTAGATGAACCCAACATTAGCCAGCAAGCAACAATCGCTACTCCGGTCCAAAAGAAGACTCGCCAGTCTCGATTTGAGCGGTGCCGAACATTGACCCAAATAGCTACCAGGGCTAGGAGGACCGCAATCGGTACCACACTCGCGTGCATATCAATGACGTAGAACACTGGCGTCGTAAATGATCGCCACAGCATTGCTGGCGTAAAGGAGCCCTGCGTAAAAATGTCGTAGCTGATTGTGCTACGTATACTCCTACGAACAGCCCGCGCCGTTTCCAGGATTTGAAAAGCAGCTAGACCTACTGCCAGTAACCCGGCGCCGGCGATCACGAACACGGGACGCCATGTTGTCGGCCGTGTGAGCCGGTGCGTCCATTTGCCAGGCGCTTGCTCAGCAAACAACGATAAGAAGAAAGCGTACACAGCGCCGATAGTGCCGATGTAGACGAAGCCTTGACCGTACCCTGTCAGCACCGACATGGCATAAGCGAAAGTGGTGAACAATAACGCCTTGATGAATGAGGTCTTCTGGGATCGCTCAATGCCAATCAGGAGTAGCGGCAACCACATCACAGCGTTCGGCATGAACCCATTGTTTGCAAGCGGACTGGCCATCATGCCGCCATAGCCAAACGCGAGCGCTCCGAGCAACGCAGCAAGAGGGCTGCGTTGTAACTCTCGCAGGTAGGCGTAAGTGAATATTGGCGCCAGTAGAAAGGGCGCCAGAACGTAAATTTGTTCCGCGACGTAAGCGGGAAGAAACAGGTATCCCCACGTCAGCGGATAACCGAGACCTATCTGAGCCATCGACAATAGCGGATAGCCCGACATCAAAGTTGGCGTCCAGAGTGGCAAGACGCCCGCTCGGATCATGTCCCAGGTAACTTTTCTTAACGGTAAGGTATAGAAAAATGCGTCGTTAGCGAGTAAGTACTTGCCGCCAAAGAGGCCTTGCGGAAAGGAGGCGATGAAAAAAAGGACGATACCAGCAATCGCCCCCAGGTCTGCTCGTCGTTTTAGGACATTACTCAAAGGTCTTAGCAATCGCTGAAATGGTCCTCCGTAGTGAGATTTGTCCGGCTGCTCTCTTTCAGTCTCTGGTGGTCTTGTCCTGCGTTACGGCCAAATTTTCGGCGATAAAGGGCAGTTTGTCATCCGGGTGACAGAAATTGTTAGACCACTGAGAGCTCCCAAGTGTCTAACAAAATGAACGGCTGGACCTGCCAAATAGGTCCGACAATAATAGATTTATTGAGATTATTGACAAACGATCTCCGTAAGGGCTAGAGTACGAACTGTGGTACATCTTGCCCGATGCTAACAGTTGAGGGGCAGCCCCGGCTCACCCAATTGCACAAGAAAAATTTAGTTTGGGAGTCCCACCGCTAACAAGCGTACCGGAGTTGACCATCATGCGAAAGATTGCTGTTGCCTTTAGCCTTTTGATTCTGCTAGCCGCCGGAGTATATGCACAGACCCCTCCGACGCTGCGCATTGTAACCGACGATCCGACCCTGCCGTCCGAGCTGTTTTACGGCGACATTAAAGTCAAACCACTCCGCCTTCGACCGGGAACGAATGTTCGCATCACAATTGATGATAGCGACTTCTTCGTGCAACAGCACTACATCGACTTCCTGAGTCGTTTCCCGGAACAAGCTGGATTTGATTCGTGGATGAACTTCCTGAACACCTCGGCGCAAGGCCAGGGTTGCACAGGTATCACCAATGCTGAGTGCTTGCACCAGGCACGGTTGACCGCCTCCTCGGGATTCTTTGGTTCGCAAGAGTTTAATTTGAAGGGTGGCTACGTTTTTCGGTTCTACAAAGGCAGCCTGGCGCGAATGCCGAGTTACGCCGAGATGGTTGCTGATATGCGTTCGGTGACGGGCGCGACCGCAGCGGAAGTCGAACAGAAGCGTTCCGCTTTTGCTTCGAATTGGGTCGTGCGCACCGACTTCTTAGCCTCATTCCCGCGCAGCCTGACTCCAACGCAGTTTGTAGATAACATTTCTCAGACCGCGGGAATTACCATCGGTAATCGCAACCAGGTCATTTCCGACCTGACGGCAGCCGGCAACACCGATGCTGGTCGTGCGGTGGCGATGAGAGCGATAGCAGACAGTACTGAAGAGACTGCCAAAGAGTTCAACCCATCGTTCGTCTACATGCAGTATGTGGGTTATCTCCGCCGCGAGCCGGAAACCGCTGGGTTTAACGCCTGGCTTACCTACCTGAATGCCAACCCGCAAGATTTCCGCACAATGGTGCGTGGCTTCATGGATTCGGTCGAATACCGCGCTCGTTTCTAACGAGAGTAGTTTTCTTAAAAAACAAAGCCGGTGACGAAACGACGTCGCCGGCTTTTTTCTTGTTTAGCTGAGCTGCTTTGCCCCGCCGTTTAAGACATCGTGGTAGACAGCCAGGGTCCTTTCCGCCGTGCGTTCCCAGGTGAATTCCGCGGCCCGCCCTGGACCAACTTCCGCATAGTGTCGCCGCTCGTCTTCATCGGAAAGGATTTTGTGCAACGCGGCCGTCAACTCCTGAATGTCGGTCGGGTTGACTAGCAGGGCTGCACCTTGAGAAGTCTCCATGATTACTGGAATACGACTGGTGATCACTGGCGCCCCGCAGGCCATGGCTTCCAACGGCGGGAAGCCAAACCCTTCGTAGAGCGACGGGTAAACTGACACTCGACAAGATGAGTAAAGCGAGGCCAGGTCTTCGTCCGAGACGTAACCAGTGAACAGAATGTGGTTGGCGATTGCAGATCGTTCAACATGGGCAAAGAAATCGTCGGTCAGCCAACCCTTCTGACCAGCGACGACCAATTGTGGTTGCAATTCGGTGCTGCGTAACAACTCGTCGAAAGCCCGCACCAGCGACAGGAGGTTCTTGCGCGGCTCGACCGTGCCGACAAAGAGGATGAAGTCGTCCTTCACTCCCAGCCGGTGGCGGGTGGCGAGTGACTCCTTTTCTGAAACTCGACGAAAAGTACGCCGTGGCGCCAACGGTACCGCCGTTATTTTCTCGGGCTGAATACCGAGGTGCTGGCAGATTTCCTGCTTTACAGCTTCCGAGTCAGTAATGATGTGGCTGGCCATGCGGGTCATTGTCGGCAACCGGCGCCGTGCTCGTTGGACCAGGTCTTCCCGGTGTGTATCCGTATGGAGCAGTAGCGACAGGTCGTGAACAGTTACCACGGTCGGACAACGATGCCACAGCGGAATGTTGTAGTTAGTGCCATGAAACAGGCCCAAACCGGTCTCGCCGACGTAGAGTGGGAGGCCAATGGTCCACCACCGCTGCCGCAAAACCCCGGTGGGTGCATGTACTGTGCGGAGATTGGGCAGATCGGTATCTGCCTCGACCTCAACCGGAACCGGTGCCACCAGCTCAAACTGCTGGTCTCCGGCGAGTTGCGCCAGGCTCTGGGCCAATTCAAAAGTGTAGTGACCTATTCCCGTCTTCGGCGTTGCCAGCGGGATACCATCGATACCGATGCGCATGCGTGTACTAAGTTACTTTGGAGTGCAGGGACTTGTCATCGCTCCTGGATCAGTCTCCCCAAAATTGTTTCCGATTCCCAAAGCGGCGCCGAGTCGCCGCAATGCAAAGGTCCCTAAATTCCTGTCACCACAACACTTCCTCTACTTTCCGGGGGTTAAGAGGCCAGCTTGCGGTAATCAATAGGTTCTGCTTAAAATGACCGTTCTTTATTCGCGATCGTTCGGAATTATATTTCCCTGTTTGTACGGCGCTACTCAGCTCCCCGAGGGCATCTAATCTGCTCGTATCTGCGTCTTTATTTCGGAGGAATTTGTGAAGCCAGCCTTCTTGTTTTTGTGCGCCATAATCGTGCCCTTTTTCACTGGGGGCGCACTTTCAACGGTTCAAGGTCAAACAGCAAGTGCTACACCAGATCCCTTTGTAGCTCAATTAACGAACAGTCCAAGTGCTTCCTTCGCCTCTTTCGTCTCTGACGTGAGCGCGAATGGGCGTTTCGCTGTGTTCGTTTCCAATGGTGACGTAGCCACTGACAATAAGAACAACGCTGATGGTAATCGCGAGATATTTCTAATTGATTACGCCCAACGACGCATATTCCAGATTACCAATACCAAAAACGTTCCCAATCCAGTAGTAACACCCAGCCCAACTCCAACACCAAGCCCGACTCCGACACCAAGCCCGACTCCGACTCCGAGTCCGACGCCCACTCCACTGCCAACACCAGCAGATCCAACCCTGGTGAAAATCGAAATCAGTAACAATCGTCCGATGATCAGTTTGGCGCCAGCTCTGAATGGTAGTGGCCAACGCGTCTACACGATAGTGTTCAGTTCTAATGCGCCCAATCCGGGACTTTTTGACGGGGACGATTCGAGTGGAGCACTTGCCGCTGATGGTAATCAGGAGGTTTGGATTTATCAGCTACCGGCTGTAACTGATGTGGATCTTACCTCAGGCGCAGAAATTCCGTTCGTTCCTTTAGCGGCTGGGACGTTTACAAAAATTACGAATACTCCGGCGAGCCGTGTGCCCACTCCCGGTTCAAGTACCCAGACTCCTTTTGTGGCAGACGACAATCGTGAAGCGACCATCAGCGATGATGGGATGATTCTGGCATTTGTTTCAACCCGCAATCTCGTGCCCGCCGTTGGCAACGCCGATGGCAATCCTGAGATCTTTTTCTTCAATCGCAACACCTCGACTTTTACCCAGGCCACAACTTCGCAGGATCTGATTGTCGGTGGTCTACTTAAATCTTCGGTCTTTAATTCGAATCCCTCCATCTCCGCCGATGGCTCGAAGTTCGCATTTGTCTCGAATGCGAATTACACCGGTGGGAACAACGATGATGGGGCGGGTAAGGGAAATGCTGAAATTTTTGTTGGTACCTACAACGGCGCGACGGTAAGCAATTTCTTTCAAGTTACTCGCACTAAAGTCGACACGGGCCTGGCGAATGTAAATGTGCTGAGTCCGGGACGTCACTTGAGTCGCGATGGCTCAGTGATAGCTTTTGAATCTCTAGCCACTGACCCGAAAGCTAACGGAGGCACTAATACGCTGTTCCTGGCGGTGTTTGTCTACAGTGTAGGTCCCGATACGTTCCAGTTGATTGGCCCAAGAGCCGCTGTTGCGCCCGGGGATATCAATCATCTACCGACATTTACTGATTATGATGGCACCCTTGCTCCGAAGGCTCTGGTGTTTGGTTCAGCCCTGAATTTCCGACCTGATGGAACATTTCCCGCTAGCGCTCAAGATTCCGAGGGCCTGAATCCGCAGCGCTCGCCTCAGATTTTTCTAACGCCATTGCCAGCTTCGGCTACGCCCACGTTTACGCGGATGACGAATA
>DATFRK010000385.1:0-2998 GCA_035263325.1 Pyrinomonadaceae bacterium
AATTTATTTTTTCTCTGCCACAGAGATTACCAGCTTGAAATCCGTAGAGAAATTGTACGTGAGTTCACTCGTATTGCACCAAAGTACAATATGGAGAGGTCGGACAATTTGTATTTTAGGACGGCTCCGTAGGAGCCAGATGTTTATAGTTAACGAATGGCAGGCCAATTCAGCTCCGTCAGGAGCGAAATATTGGGCGCCCACTTGATATTCAGCTCCTACGGAGCTGAGATCCGGGTTCCATCATCGCGGCGCGACTACACCCAGACGATCGGCCATGCGCACGAGATCGGCAACTGAGTCAGCCTCCATCTTTTGCACGACCTGAGCCCGATGGGCTTTGATCGTGCGCTCGCTCGTGCCGAGTTGATTGGCGATCTGCTTGTTGAGCGAACCAGTAGTGACCAGGGCGAAAACCTCGCGTTCGCGAGCGGTAAGAGACTCGTAACGCTTGCGGAGGTCAGCCACTTCGTTGAACTCCTTGAGCGCTTCACGGTCCAGATTGATGCCCTCTTTCACGGCGTCAATCAGATCCTGGTTACGCAAGGGCTTGGAAAGAAAGCCGACCGCGCCACCCTTCATCGCTTCAACCGTCATCGGAATATCACCGTGTCCAGTGATGAAAACAATTGGAAGACGGCGACGTCCCTTGGCCAGTTCGCGTTGAAGGTCCAGACCACTCAAACCGGGCATGTTCACATCCAGCACCAGGCACGCCGGTCCATCCGGCATGGGAGCGGCCAGGAACTCCTCAGCTGACGAGAACACGATCGTTTTCAACGGAACCGTTCCCAACAGGCGCGCCAGAAAGGTGCGAAAGGAGGCATCGTCATCGACGATTATTACTACGGGAGGTTTGTCGGTCATTATTCTTCGCTGCCCAGGGCGGGCAGCGTGAATTTGAAAGTCGCGCCGGGACCTTTGTTGGGCTCCGCCCAAAGTTTGCCGCCATGGGCCTCAATAATTGACCGGCTGATGGCGAGCCCCATCCCCATGCCGCCCGACTTCGTTGTGTGGAATGCTTTAAAGACCTGCTCGAGTTTATCTGGTTCTATCCCGATCCCACAGTCAGATACTGCGACTACTAATCCATCTTTAAATCGATCCGTCTTAACCGTTAACTCCGCCGTTCTGCCATCGATTCCATTCATTGCCTCGATGCCGTTCATTACCAGATTAAGCAACACCTGCTGCAACTGAATCCGGTCGCCTTCTACGGTGGGCAGCTCGACGCCTAGTTCAGACCGGAGCGTCACGCGTTTTCTCTCCGCATCATGGCCCACCAGGTTCAGGACTTCACGAGCTAAATCGCTGACATCGAGCGGCCGCTTCTCCGGCTCATGTTTCTTTACCAGCGAGCGAATGCGCTTAATGATTTCGCTGGCGCGGTGGCCATCGCTGGCAATGTCTTGCAGCGCTTCGCGCAACTGAGTCAGATTCGGTTCCGACTCATTCAGCCAGTGCAGGCAGATTTCGGCGTTGCCGACGATCGCGCCCAGCGGTTGATTCACCTCGTGAGCAATCGAGGCAGCCAGCTCGCCCATGGTGGTAACGCGAGCGACGTGAGCCAACTCTGCCTGCGTACGTTGTAATTGTTCTTCCGCCCGCTTTCGCTCAATTGCGAGATCGAGTTGCGCGGCCACAGCGGTAATGACTTTAACCAGCCTTTCATCTTTCTGTTCGGGCTTGCGCATAAAGAACTCGATGACTGCGATCACTTCATTGCCGGACAGAATGGGAAGCGCCAGCGCGGCCTTCAGTCCGACCTCCTGGGCCAGCACGATGCGGGGGAAGTTCGAATCAACTGTGACATCTCTCACCCAGGATGCTTGTTTGCTAAGCCAAACCCTTCCCGGCAAACCAACTCCTGGCGGAAACCTCGAGTTCTCTGAACCGCTCCGAAATTCTTCTAAACCGCTAGTGGTAGCGAACCAGGCCGGGCTGCATTCAAGACCGGTTTGATCGGGTCGCGGAATCCACGCTTGTCCCAGAACCCAGCCGGTGGATTCGCACACGCGACGCAGGACCACAGCAAGCGCGGAGTCCAGATCTCTGGCAGCCGCAACCTCTATCGTGATCGCTTGCAATAAGCTCACTTCTTCCTCGGCCCGCCGGCGTTCGGTAATGTCGTTCGAAACCGAGAGCAGACAATGCTGGCCGCCGATCTCAACTGCCAGGGATGAAAGCTCGACTATCCGTTTGGCCCCGTTTCGAGTCGAGATTGTGGCTTCGATGTTTCGGACAATACCGCGGTCTTTCACCTGTTGGATCAGCTCGGTGAGAGTCAGAGGGAGTTCCCAAAGCAATGCAAGGGACTCGCGGCCGATCAATTCCGGACGTGCGTAACCGCTCAATTCAACCAGACTTTCGTTGACTTCGAGCAGGCGGCCTTCGTTTAGTGTCGCCAGTGACATCGGATGAGGGTTGGCACTGAAGACTTTTGCAAATCGTTCCTCGCTTGCCCGCAATTCATTTTCGGCGCGCTGATGTTCGATCGCGATACTCGCGATACGCGTGGCGACTTCGGTGAGTCTTGCCTCTGTGCCCGTGGGACTTTGGGGTTCACGGTAATACATGGCAAACGAGCCGAGCACTTTACCGGCGCCGGAAAATATCGGCGTGGACCAGCAAGCCCGCATGCCGGACATCAAGGCGAATTCGCGATAATCCTCCCAGAGTGGATCCTCGAGGATGTCCGTGACGATCACCTGCTTCTTCAAATACATCGCGGTTCCGCATGAGCCGTTTTTCGGTCCAATCGGAGCCCCATTGATTGCCCGAACGTAAGGGTCGGGCAAACCCGGTGCAGCGCCATGGCGAATATGCTTTCCGTCTTCGCTCAGTTGCAGGACGGAACAGGTCATGTCTTTTGATTGCGCTTCAATCAGGGTCACGAGGCTGGCAAGCACATCCTCGAGCGAAGCGCCGCGTGCGATCATTTCCAAAACCCGGCTTTGCCCAGCGCGGAAAGCGTCCTCCCTTTTGCTGTCGCTCACAT
>DATFRK010000386.1:0-15068 GCA_035263325.1 Pyrinomonadaceae bacterium
GGACTTGAACCATCCACCAACTGCCGTTGGTGGTATTTGCGCAGGGGAGTTGGCGCTGCTTTGTAGGTTGGACTTGAACCATCCACCAACTGCCGTTGGTGGTATTTCGCCATCAGCCGTCTGCCTACTGCCGCCTGCCCACTGCCTGCTGCCTACTGCCTACCGCCTAGTGCCTTCCGCCTACTGCCCTGTCGGCGAGAAGCCGCGCGGAAAATACTCATCCCAGCGGCGATCCACCAAAGCAGCTATGTCGTCTCGCACGATGAGTTCGCGCGGAAAACCCGGCTTCGTACGGGCATCGATCACGATCGGAGCCTGATACGAGAGATGGTGCCGCACCACAGTCGTTTTCGCCGCATGGATGTCAGCCGCCGGCTCAAAACGCGTCCAGGTGGACCACAAAAAATCCGCGACTGAGCGCGCCACGCCCGCGTCATCATGTAGTACCAACAAGGGCCAGTTTGCAAAAACAGCTTCGCCTGCGACTCGCGCGGCTAATGACTCGTCTTCAGCATAAGGCTCGCCCTGTAGCACTAAGCAACCAGGACAAAACACTTCCGCGCGGGACACGCCCGAAGGCAACAGGCCGTGAAAGTCTCGCGGCAACTCACGCCGGGTGGCGCCCAACCCCAGCATGATCGCCTTGCTGCCTTCATTCACTTTTCCACTGGTGTAATCAAGCGTATCCATCGAGACGTTAGCAAAGATGAACAAGTCCGTCTCGGGATTGAAGCGCGCCAGGATGTGCTCGAGCAGCGCCGGGAAGTTACCGAGTTCTTGAGGCGTATCGGTCAACAACAAAAACTTAGTCAGGGAAAGCTGACCTTCCCCCAGGATGCGAAAACCCGATACCAACGCTTCTCGACCATAACGTTCACGTACCACAGCAGCGCACAACGAGTGAAATCCAGTTTCTCCGTAGGTCCACAAATCCCGCACCGTGGGCATCACCAGAGGAAACAACGGTGCAAGCAGTCGCTGCAAATAGTCGCCAATGAAGAAGTCTTCCTGCCGTGGCTTACCGACGACTGTTGCAGGATAGATCGCATCGCGCCGATGAAAAACTGAGTTGACGTGGAACACTGGGTAGTCGTGTTGCAGAGAGTAGTAGCCGTAATGATCGCCGAATGGTCCTTCCGGCCTGCGCTCGTTTGGTCGCGCCTCGCCCACCAGCGCAAATTCGGCTTCCGCCGCCAGTCGGTAGCGACCGGCTGATGGGTGCGTCGTCATCCTCAACTTTTCGCCGGCCAGCAACGAAGCGAGCACTAATTCCGGAACATCTTCCGGGAGTGGTGCTATTGCAGACAGTATCAAAGCCGGCGGCCCACCGAGAAACACTGTCACAGGCAACGATTGGCCCAGGCGCTCTGCTTCATCGTAGTGAAAGCCACCGCCTTTTTGTATCTGCCAGTGAAGTCCCGTTGAACGCGCGTCGTAGACTTGCATCCGATACATACCGACATTGTGTTTACCGGTTGTGGGATTCTCCGTATAAACCAGCGGCAGGGTAATAAACGGACCACCATCTTCCTGCCAGGTGGTCAACACCGGCAGTGCATCCAGTCGTGCCGGGCGATCCATCACCTGGGTCACCGGCGAACGCGTCGTATTCTTAGTGCCCAGTTTCAGGAGATCGAACGCGCGTGAGCGATGCTGCCACAGTTCCTCCGTCTTCGGCGGCAGGATCGACTCAGCGATGTGGACCAGGTCCTTGACAAGTTGTTCTGGCTTCGGCCCAAAAGCCAGATTGATGCGCCGGTCAGTGCCAAACAGATTTGTGACGACGGGATAGCGACTTCCCTTCACTCGCTTAAAGAGGAGTGCTGGACCATCCGCCGCAATGACCCGACGATGGATCTCGGCAACTTCCAGGTATGGATCCACCTCGGCTGAGATGGTGATGATTTCGTTTTCGCGTTGGAGAAGGTCGAGGAATGTGCGCAGGCTACGGTGCATCGGTTACGGGCGGTGAGTATAACAAAATCCCACCACCGGCAGTTGATGGATAGTTCAAGTCCTTTCTAGTACCAACGCACAAACCAGCTCGCGAATACCACCAACGGTAGTTGGTGGATCGTTCAAGTCCTCTCTAGTACCAACGCGCAAACACCCCCGGAATGCCACCAACGGTAGTTGGTGGATCGTTCAGATCCTCTCTAAACGCCTCGCTCGCATACCACTGCTATGAAGATGAGAGGTCGTTCTGTAGAAAGGACTTGAACCATCCACCAACTGCCGTTGGGGGTATTTCCTGAGAGTTGGTTAGGGTCGTTGCCTGGTAGAAAGGACTTGAACAATTCACCAACGGGCGTTGGTGGTATTCAGGTCATGGTTTCGCGACGGTACGAGGACGGCCAGGTGTAGGTGTCGTAGCCTCGCCCAGTCGCTTCTCAATCTCATCGCAAGCAATTTCCGCTGCTTCCGCAACGTGAGGTTGAGTCGACTCGCGATAGGGTTTGATAAGCTCGAGTGTTTGCGCGTCGCCGGTGCGAGTCAACGCCTTGAGCAAGCCAGCAGTGATGCGTGGTGGATTGTTAGTCTTTCGTAAAAACGGGTAAAGCAGATCGGGACTGTCTAACTCTGACAAGTAACCGACTGCTTGTTGTTCGCGGCCCGAATCCAATTCATGGACGATGCGATAGAGTGTTTCCGACTTTCCCATGCGATACAACGCCCAGTCGAGCGCTAACCGCACTTCTTTGTCCTTCTCTTGAAGCTGATATCCTTCGACCATCTTTCTTTGACTGACTGCGGCCAGGCGGGCCAAGGCCTCGGCACTCCGTTGCCGGACGAGCGGATCCGGACTGCTCAATTTTCCGGCCAGCTCCGCTGCGTCAGTGCGAGCATCGATGCCGTCAATCGGAGCCGTCTGAGCAGCGACGACGCCACCCACAACCACCATCATGACGAGACAAAATGTAAAAGAGATAAGGCTTCTCATTACTCAATCCTCCCTTTGAAGGGCAGTGATGGGAGCGCAGGCGGCCCGCCTGCATCAGCAACCAATCGGCAGAGACAGCAGGCGAGCCGCCTGCGCTCCCATGCCACTCCAAAGAATCACTTCTTCTTACGCAGGACAGCCGAATTCAGATCCATTTCTGCGATCGGAATTACCTCAACATTGGGAAACGCTTTCTGTAAGGCGGGCAGAAACGCCTTAGCATTACCCACCACGATGATGTTGCTCGTTTTGGCATCCAGCCTTGTCCCGGCAAACTGTTGCACGTCCCCCGTGTTGATTGCCTGGACATTACTGATGTAACGATTAATCTCATCAAGACTCAACCCATACAGCGCCAAGTTAGCCACCTGGCCGACGAGACCATTTACCGTCTCCAGGTTACGGGAGAAGTTACCCACCACCACTGCCTTGCGAGGTGCGAGTTCGCTATCGTTTGGGGGCGTGGTTGCCAGGCGACCGATTTCACCAAGCAACAAATCGGCGACCTGGGCTCCGGATTCATTCTTTGTCTGCGCCGAGGCCGCAAATGGCCCAACATCCCGGCGCGCATCAAGTGAACTGCCGGCGCCGTAGCTAAGGCCCCGCTTGATACGAATCTCCTGATTGAGCCGTCCCGAATAACCACTTAGCACCGAATTCGTGACGATGCCCCGGAAGTATTCGGGGTCCTTGCGATTGATCCCAACTCGAGCCAGGTAGACCGCCGCCTGTCCAGCATCAGGTTTGTCGATCACCACCACCCGGCCGGGATTGTTCGACGCAACGTTTGCAGGGCTGAATGAGGGCAGCGATGCGGCGGGCTTTTTCCAGTCGCCGAAGCACTTCTCGGCTAACGCCACAGCATCCTTCGCTTTGATATCGCCGCCAATCACCAGGATCGCATTGTCAGGACGATAGTAACGATCGTGCATCTTGACTACATCGTCACGCAGTATTCGCGTCAGTGATTCGGTAGTCCCGCCAATTGGATGACCGTAAGGTGTATCGCCAAAGACAACTCGCGCGGCTACAAACCTGGCGATAGACCCCGGTTCACCTAACGCAAGGGTCAGGTTATCGAGGTTCTGTTGTCTTAGCCGCTCCAGTTCTTCAGTTTTGAAGGTGGGGTGACGAACCACATCCGCGAGAATTTCCATTGCTGGACCAATGCGCGCTGACATCACTCCCACCGTCACCGTCGACGCGTCCCAGCGGGCACCTGAATCGAGTGCGCCACCTAAACTCTCTATTTGTTCGGCAATCTTGGTTGCGTCTCTGGTTTCAGTTCCCTTCGTGAGGAGGTTTGCTGTCATGTCCGCCAGTCCGGCCAACTCAGGGGGATCAACTTCCCCACCGTTCTTAATTAAAAGTTGAGCGGATACAAGCGGATTATCAGAGCGTTCGATAACGATCACTCGTAGTCCGTTCGCCAGCGTCTGTTCGGTAGGCTTGGGAAACGTTACCGAACGCGGCGCAGCAGGAGGTGGCGGAGTAGCTTGCGGTGTTTGACCCAGGACGCCGACCGGCAAGAGCAACAAACAGAGACCAAGCAGAAGGTTGATTCTCATGTTACCTTCCCTCCTTCCGCGGGGTGAGGCTGTCGGTATTCGGGGTCGTGCTCTTCCCCGACTTCGCCTCCGGCAGGTAATAGAGAACCAGTCGATTCTCATCGGTAAAATATTTCTTCATCACACGCTGCACGTCTGCTGCGGTTACCGCTTGCAATCGTGAAAGGTCAGTGTTGACTCGATTGGGATCTCCCAACAATACAGCCGCCTCTCCCAACGCTAAGGCTTTGCCACTGCTGTTCTCCCGTTGCCGCAACTGGTCGGTAATTATCTGATTCTTAGCTTTCTCCAGCTCGGCCGCTGTGACCGGCGTGTCCTGCAGCTTCTTGATTTCCGCCAGCAGAGACTTTTCCGCATCTTCCGGTTTCTTACCTTCTGACAACACGGCTATCAGAACAAACAAGCTGTTGTCTTCGCGCAAATCCGCCCGCGCCTCGGCTTCTGCCGCCAACTGCTGTTCGTAAACCAACGAGTGATACAGGCGAGATGACTCTCCACTCGACAGGATTGCATCAGCAACGCGCAACGCATCTGAGTCGCTGTCCGCCTGCCTTGGTGTTAGATAGGTAAGGCCCACGGCGGGAAGGTCGTTAGCACCATGGTCGGTTAACTTCATCTCACTCTTGCGCGCTGGCTCTTTCGTCTGTACTCGCGGCAGGGGTCGATCAGGTTTCGGGATAGGACCAAAGTATTTATCAACCCAGGCGTCGAGTTGCTTTTGATCAAAGTCGCCAACGACTACCAGGGTTGCGTTGTCAGGACGATAGAACGTGCTGTGAAAGTCCTGCACGTCCTTCAGCGAGGCAGCATCCAGATCCTCGATACTGCCGATTGTTGGTCGCTTGTAAGGATGTTCTGAATACGATTTTTGCTGTAGCAGGTATTCAAACTTGCCGTACGGTGGCGCCAGTACACTTTGCCGGTACTCCTCCTTAACCACATCCCGTTCTGACTTAAAGTTTGCATCGTCAACGTTCAGCCCGGCCAGGCGATCGGCTTCCGCCCAGATCAGCGTCTCGAGATAGTTTGAAGGCACAACCTCGTAGTACACCGTCACATCATCGGCAGTGAACGCGTTGTTGAATCCACCCACATCCTCGGTGAGACGATCCATCATTTCGGACTTCATGTTCTTGGTGCTCTTGAACATGATGTGCTCGAAGAGGTGCGCGAAGCCACTGCGGTTCGGTGGGTCGTCTTTCGAACCGACGTGGTACCACATTTGAATCGCTACTGTCGGACTCGACGGGTCCACCGCGCTCAGCACTCGCAACCCATTTGGCAGTGTGCGATCCGCAAACTTGAGTTGCGGCATACGCGTTTGGGCCGAACCGCCTAACGCGGTTGTCAGAAGCAGGCAGGCAGCAAGGGCCATTCTGCAAAGCGGTTTTAGGTTCATCTAGATTTGGCTCCTGGGAGGGCTCAACAGCTATCGTTGGATGTTTGGTCGTTTGCAGCTGTTGTACGTCGCCGCTGTGGTCAGTCGATATCCAGCGGGTTTCGGTATGGCTTGTCCTTGTCTTTCTCCGCTCGCTTCATAGCTTCCTGGAACTTTTCCTCCAGGATTCGATCACGGTCTTTCATTGAACTTAACTCTTGCGCGAAGATCTGCTCCCGCATCTGTTTTTGCTTGTCGAGCCCCTTCACCATCTCGTCGAAACTCGCCACCGGTTTGACTTTTTCATCGTGTGAAATCAGGGCCCCGGTCTGCGAATCCACCGTCAGGGTCGCCTCACAACAAGGGCAAATTATCGTAAATCTCGAATTGTCTGCCATATGTCCTCCCAAGGCTACGCTTAACGGCGGCCGATCATTGAACCATCAGTATAACACCGCATTATCGCAGTTTCTGAGCAAACAAAAGAAGGACACCCCCAGCGGGATGTCCTTCTCGGTACGCAAAGAGCTTTTGCTGGCCGCTTAAGGAATGACCTTCTTAACCGCGCTACCTGCCTTCTTTACGCCCTCTTCGGTCTTCTTGGTTGCGGTCTTGGCACCGCTCACAGTGGCGTTACCCACGGTCTTGGCCGTGTCTGCCGTTTTATCGACCACCGTTTTGGTTCCTTCGGCGGCTTTACTTCCCACTGCCTTGGTACCTTCGACAGCCTTGCTACCAGCTTCTGCAGCGGTGCTTCCCACTGCTTTCGTACCTTCCACCGCCTTCTCGCCAACTGTACCTGCTGCATCCGCAGTCTTGGAAGCGACAAAGCCGGCCGATTCCGCGACTTTGCTACCAGTGGCTTCAAGCACATTCTGGGAGTCCTCGGTCTTGATGGGTCTCTCTTCACCACTTGCCGAGTAAGCTCTCACGGTCCGCGCGCCACTCTTGTCGGTGGTCACGACAATTTTTGAGAGCTGCGGATTGTTTTTGAACACGCGTGTTTCGGTCTTTGTGCCATTTGCATCAACACTGGTCGTGATTTCGGAATTATCTGGTCCCGGCCTGGTGGTGGGAGCTTCGGCAGTCGTTTCAGTCTTCGTACAACTCACAGCAATAGCTGCAAGCACTATTAGCACCAACATACAGAACTTTTTAGTCACGGTATCCTCCTTCGGCTCATCCTTTCAGAACCATTTTTGGCAAGCGACGTGCCATAAAGGCCGTCAGTGAATGCTGGTCGTTGCTTGGCTGAGATGAAGACTGTTAATTTTGAAAACAATCTCCCACAGTTAGCTGCTCTAATCGTTCACTACTACGACAACTCTCTTTTCGCTGGTTATACCTCACGCCATTTGTGATTGACTTTCACGGGAAATTCCTTTAGAAGCACAATATTTTGAGCATGCTTGCGGCGTCACGTCCTGCCTTCTTCGCATTTACCAAAGCCGCTCGCCGATTCTTCGCTTGGACATCAATTTCAAGTTTAGACCTCATTGAGCAATAGAACCCGACTTTTGAGGAGCCGTTTATGCGCAGACTGCTTTTTCTTGCAATAGGTGCTTTTTTACTGGCGGTCATTCTGCTACCTGCTGAGCGTAGGTTTGTGGCGACCGCCGATACCGAGGGGGAACGACTAGCAATGTTCAGCAAGCCCGCCGTGGTCCGCATTGTGGACGGTGCGGCAGGCCAAATAGTCTTCCAGCCGCCGGGCTATCAGGGGCAAACTTACAACGTGTCGGCAATTTCCTTGGGGTCTGGCTTTTTTATCAGTTCTAACGGCTACATTGCAACCAATGCGCACGTGGTTTCCCAAACCCACGATGGTGAGGAGAAAGCCAAGCAAGCCCTGTTTTGGCAAATGGTCCAACAGATTGGCCGCGACCTGGGCAAGGATCCGCGCAGCCTCAACACCACCTTCATCGGTGAACACAGTAGCCTGCAAAACTTTAAGATTTTCCATCACGTAATTATTCCTGACGGCAGTTCCTTCCCCTTCGAGATTAAACAGTACGGCGCGCCGACGGGTGAAAGTAACGACCAGGGTAAAGATGTCGCCATCATCAAAATCGAGGTTAAGAACGCACCAATTCTCAGTCTGTCGGACTCTGAAAAGGTAAAACTACAGGACCACGTTACGGTCATCGGATATCCTGGCGCAGCGGACACTTTCAATTCAGGCTTGCTCGACAATAAGTCGGCCTTCGAAGCCACTATCAACGACGGAAAGATCTCGGCGCGGAAACAGGCCAGCAGTGGGGCGCCGATTCTGCAAACTAATACCGCCGCCACCCATGGCAACTCCGGTGGACCAGTTTTGAATGACGCAGACGAAGTAATTGGACTGCTTACCTTCCGCGGCGATACCGTCAACGGCCAGGAAGTGTCCGGTTTCTCGTTCGTAGTTCCATCAAATACCGTGATGGAATATGTAAAGAGTGCCGGGGCTTCAAATGAACAAGGTCCAACGGATAGGTTGTACCGTGAAGGATTGGAATCGTATTGGGGACAACACTACTCAGATGCGATCCCCAAATTTGAAGAGGTCAAGCGCCTCTTTCCACAACACTCTGAGGTGGACCGTCTACTTCAGAGTAGTCAACAGGCGAAAGCTGAGGGTAAAGATGTGTCGAGTTTTCCGTTATGGCTCGTCGGAGTAGTACTGATCATTCTCTTCTTTATCGCGATAATCATCATCGTAGGCATTGTTGTCTTCATCATGGCCCGGCGCCGGAGCAAACGTAAAGCGACTGCCGGCAGTTTACCGCCGCCACCTAAGGATCGGCTTGCTGCGCCGCCCCAACCGGCTCCTGCGCCCGCGCCAGCCGCAAGCCATTCGAGTCCATTGGCTGCTGCAAGTCATTCGCCGGCACCGGCAGCCAATGTCGCACCGCCGCCGATGCCGCATCTCGCGCCCGCCGATCAAGGTATGACGGTGGATTTGTCGCGTACCATCGCAATTGGCAGCGACACCTCACCGATCGACTACGGCTCAATCAAGTTCGTTTCCGGAGCTCTTTCTGGTCAGGAGTTTGAGGTCAAGGCTGAAGGACAATACATCGGCCGGGACAGCTCAGTATCCCAGGTTGTAATTGCTGACCCGCGTATTTCCAAACGCCACCTTTGGATTGGAGTGCGTGAGGGTCGAGTGATAATTACTGATCAAGGTTCCAGGAATGGCACCTTCATCAATGATCCGAGGTCACAACGAGTCACTGAATCCTCATTGAATGTGGGGGACACCGTGATTCTGGGTGAATCCGATGTCGCCCGCTTTGAGTATCACAACTCCTAGAAAGACTGGGCGCGGTAGCGACCAGATGCTTACGGAGTTCAACTGTTAGAAAGGATTCCTCGATCTCAAGAGATGACCGTAAACATCCCGTCGGTACCACTCTCGGTTCCATCACAATAAAACGAGCTTCAATAGGAGATAGGAAGAAGGACGCGTGCTTTCGCCCCAAAGCCAACGCCCTTCTTCACCCGCGTACGCCCCTTGCCAGCAGGCGCCACGCGATTTCAATCGCTTAAAGTGTGGTATGGCTTTGCAATCTGTGAACCACTACTTAGTTGAGTCCTGGACAAGCCGCGCGACCTTGAACGACGATGACAGGTTTTTGTTCCACACAACTAATGGGATTTCCTAAACAATTCTTTCAAGGGGATTGCACACGTTACAATTCGAGTCGAAAAACTTGGCAAAGTCGGAACCCTACGTTCGGGGGCCCATCGTCAAAGGCGCCGCTTCTAAGAAACGCTCCGCGCTTTTAAGACTGAGAAAACGTAAGTTATCGCGCATCTCCACCCAGTAATTCAGACGCTTCATCTTTTTCGGGTAGTTGTAGAGGACTGGGCTTTTTGGGTTCACAAATTAAGTGTTAGACGTCTCTTCGTGGTTGCCCCAACCTGAGAACCTGAGTCCGAAGAATTACTTAGCAAGGCGGCTAGACTGTATGCCTAATGCATAAATCCTGACAATCAGGAAAAACCTTAGGCCTGAGACAAGGGACTAAGAGCGTTGGGCCAGCCATTAGAGGTCTGCCTTGTGGAGGCAGGTTTATCCATCTCCGATAGTTGGACCAGCCAAGGCAAAACTGGGCAGACCTTCCGGGTGCTCGCGCCTTTAGCACCGCTTTGTGATAAGGTGAGGCCCTCAAATGCTTGACCAATCGACGTCGACGAAGTCCATTCATTCTAGTGGCAGATTTAGGCGGCACTCTGCTGCACTCTTCACTCTTGTTTTTTCGTTAGCGATGCCAGTTTCTGGCCAGCAGGCTGATCCTAAGGCGCCCGTTGTAGTACAGCCCGGCGCCCCCGGCCAGCCAACGCGATCGCTGCCCTCTTCAACGAGGGCCACTTTACCCGCGCGTTCGGCGAAGGACGTAGAGTTTATGCAGGGCATGATCATGCATCATGCGCAAGCGGTTGAAATGACTGCACTCATTGAGTCGCACACCGAGAACAAGGATCTCCGGTTACTGGGCGCTCGCATTAGCCATTCGCAAGCAGAAGAAATCAAGTTCATGAAACGGTGGCTGAACACGAGGGGCGAGCCGACATCAATGGCAATGGCGCAGATGCCGGGTATGGACATGTCGAATATGTCGAGCCATCAGATGTTGATGCCCGGGATGCTGACCGCCAAGCAGATGGAGGCGCTCCGAAATGCAAAAGGCCAGGAGTTTGACCAGCTGTTTTTGACCGGGATGATTCAACACCATACGGGCGCCTTGACTATGGTGAAGGACTTGTTCGACACGGCGGGTGCCGGTCAGGATGCTGAGCTATTCAATTTTGCGACCGATGTCGACAGCGGCCAACGCGCTGAAATCAGGATTATGCAAACCATGTTGGGTGAAAAGCCTTAGAGGAGAAATGATGAATAAAGTACACATTTTAGCCGTCCGTTTACTATTAGCTTCGCTCGTTTTGTGCGCGTGTTCTGCGATTAGGACACAGGCTCAAACGCCGGCGGCGTCGCCGTCACAAGAACCCACGAAAGCGCCAGACACCAAGTCGGCCAAACCGGAAGGTGACGGGAATCCGTTCGCTCCTGAACCCGCGCCTGTGTTACCGCCCGGAATGACAGGCTCAGATACGACTGACCCGCGCGCCAGTCTGACGCCGGGAATGTACGACGCCGGTGAAGCAGCTATGGGCCTCAAGCACGTCATGCTGCTAAAGAAACCTGACGCTTTTCAACTCGGCTCGTCAGACCCTGACAATACGAAGGTGCAGAAGACCCTGGGCCAACTCGGTATCGGCGACTCCTCGAAGATGCCTAAGCCGTTACAACTGGTTATTGCTCAGCTTGCCTTTGCCAACTCGGACCTCGCGTTCCAGGGCAATCACCTATTCCAGGGAAACTTTTATGGCATGAATATCTATGACATCTCCAACCCCGCCCAGCCTAGCCTATTGACATCGATGATTTGTCCCGGCGGTCAGGGCGACGTTTCGGTTTACAAAAACCTGATGTTCATGTCAGTGGAGATGCCCAACGGGCGACTCGATTGCGGCACTGAAGGGTTTCCCCCTGCGCCTCCGCCGGCTGCCGACCAGGAGAACAAGCCCGCGCCCCCGGCTGCGCAGAAAGATCGGTTCCGTGGCGTGAGAATTTTTGACATCAGTGACGTCAAAAAACCGAAGCAGGTAGCGGCGGTACAAACTTGCCGCGGTTCACACACCCACACGCTGGTCGTCGATCCGAAGGATAAGAACAACGTCTACATCTATGTTTCTGGAACGTCTTTCGTCCGCCAAAGTGAAGAGCTGGCCGGATGCTCGGGCGAGGCACCAGACAAGGATCCGAACACGGCACTGTTTCGCATTGACGTGATCAAGGTACCGCTGGCGACGCCGCAGGATGCACAGATCGTCTCCAGTCCTCGGATCTTTGTGGATCCGCGAACAGGCGCCCTGAACGGCCTGAACAACGGCGGTACTCACGGCAAGGACGGACTGGAAAAGCCGTCAGACAGTAACCAATGCCACGACATTACCGTGTACTCGGCGATGGGGCTGGCGGCCGGTGCCTGTTCCGGCAATGGAATCGTGCTGGACATTAAAGACCCGGTGAATCCGAAGCGCCTGGACGCCGTAAACGATCCGAACTATTCGTACTGGCACTCGGCCTCGTTTTCCAACGATGGGAGCAAGATCGTGTTCACCGACGAGTGGGGCGGCGGACTCGGAGCGCGCTGTCGGGCAAACGATCCAAACAAGTGGGGCGCTGACGCGGTTTTCCACTTGAAAGACGACAAGCTCAACTTTGCGAGCTACTACAAGATGCCGGCAGCCCAAACCGACAGCGAGAACTGCGTGGCCCACAATGGGTCGCTCATTCCGATCCCCGGCCGCGATATCGAAGTACAGGCCTGGTACCAGGGCGGCATCTCTGTCATGGACTTCACCGATGCGGAACATCCGACTGAGATTGCCTACTACGATCGAGGACCAATCGATCCAAAAATGATCGTTCTTGGCGGCGACTGGTCAGCGTACTGGTACAACGGTCATATTTACGCGTCCGAGATCGCGCGCGGCCTCGACATCTTTGAGTTGACACCCACGAAACAGCTTACGCAAAACGAGATTGACGCCGCCAAAACAGTTCGCGTGGCCGAATTGAATGTGCAGAACCAGCAAAAGATCGAATGGCCACGACAACTAGTAGTAGCGAAGGCCTATGTCGATCAGCTCGAGCGTTCGCAAGCCCTGCCGGCGGATCAAATCGCTTCCCTCCGGCAAGCAATTCAAAGCGCCGAGAGCTCTCACCTGAATAAGAAGGATCTGGCAAAACTCAAGGACCTTGCGGGGTCATTGGAAAAAGGCAATGGGACAGTGAAGAGTGCGGCGGACACAACCCGCTTGCAGTCCCTGGCGGAAATTCTGAAGCACCCAGCGGAATAATGAGAGCAATTTAGAAATAGAGTTCGAGCTCGCAACTTTCAGCTCAGGAATTCTATTCACCGCTCATTGTTTCATGAGAATCAGGCATTGCAGGCACTCGAGTAATCGTGCCCGCAGTGCCTGATTTTGCATTTAGCGTTCTCCTTCTAGCTGTTGGACAATGCGGAGTAGACCGAGTACAGGAGAAAAAGGAAATGGAGACCAACAAACCAACCGCCACCAACGTGCGAAAGTCTCTCGGCGACTTTGCGCCCAAGCTCGTTGACCTGACCGAAGACGTTCTATTCGGCGATATCTGGGAGCGTCCCCAGCTGTCTAAGCGCGACCGCAGCCTGATAACTTGCGCCGCGCTCATCGCCACCGGAAAGACAGAGCAGATGAAATTTCACTTTCCCTACGCAATCAAGAATGGCGTCACCCGGGAGGAGATTGTCGAGATGGTTACGCATCTCGCTTTCTACGTCGGTTGGCCGAGCGCGATGTCGGCGGTGACCCGCGCCAAGGAGTTGCTCTCAAAGGAAGAAGAACAATGACTCCCTTAGGTCTCTTATCTATTTCTTGAGGCGCGATATTTCTTGACGCACCGGAGAGTTCTTATCAATCGCAAAGCGGCAGCGTGGAGGACCGTTGCGGTCACAGTGTTCATGCACGGGTGCACCAACGATTTCCGCAAGCAAAGTTTCCGCGAGTTGGCAGACCTCAGGATGTTCCACTACAGCAGCTGCTAGTGGACAACTCTCGCCTTTAATGACCAGACCGCCGTCCTCTTTCTCAAGGCGGGCAGCACCACCCAGCCCTTCCAAAACGCGCAACGCGTTTTGGGCGCGATCTTCCAAACCAGTCTTTTTGTCCTTGGGCTCGCGTCCTGCCAGCGAGCGTCCCACTTCACGCAACACCTCCTCGATAGCTTTTCGCGACAGGCGATCTTTCAACACTGAAAGTAGTTGATTCAGCAGCGCGTCGTAAGCCTTGGGAAAGAGATACTCGGCTTCCGGTGTCAGCTCGTAGGCGAAATGAGGCTTACGGTGACCGCGTTGCACTCCGCTTTGCCTGACAAGGCCGTCTCGCTCGAGTGAAAGAAGCTGCGCTCGAACGGCATTGTCGGTCACGCCAAGCTCTTCCGTCAGCTCGTTCACAGTTCGCGTGTTGCCGCGCAACAAGTTCACAATTCGGCCGCGCGTACTTTCAAAGAATCGCTCATCGAGTTTGGTTGGCCTGATAGTGGTTTTCACGACCTAATTATACGGTTTTGGCTTAATAATCACAATAAGTCAAATGAGTACTTGACTTATTGTTTTAACTCGGTATTCTACCCTTCAGGGAAGACAGCAATCTAATTCTTAAGTTTGAGGGGGGAACTACGATGGAACATGTACTAGATAATCACGCGCAGATCGGCAGTCTCGACAAGTCAGCCACCAGCTCGCGAGCTGACTATCAGGCCTATCAAATCCTGCACTTGGCTTTCACGGTCGCACCTATCGCGGCCGGCCTCGACAAGTTTTTCCATTTCCTCGTCAATTGGGATCAGTACCTGCCACCGTTCGTCAACAGGTTAGTCGGCGGCCACGGCCACGAATTGATGCTGGTGGTGGGAGTTATCGAAATAATTGCCGGCATCGGCGTGGCCTTGAAGCCGAAGGTTTTCGCCTATGTCGTTTTCGCCTGGCTCTTACTGATCATTGCCAATTTGCTCATGATCCCCGGCTATTTCGACGTTGCCCTGCGAGATTTCGGACTGGCGCTGGCCTCCCTCGCACTAGCCCGACTTAGTGTCAATTTCGCGAAGTAAACGTGGGTTCTACCAACATGACACCTATGAGAAAGACAAACGCGACCCCAGCTGATGAACTGCAGCCTTCTGAAAGACATCGAGGAGGCCGAGTGCTCAAACTAAACGCTTTAGCACGCCTGCAGTCAAGAACCGTGGAAAAGGTGGCCGAAGCGCAACTGCCTACCGAACTTGGCGCGTTTCGCATCATCGGATACCGCTCACTCATCTCCCAGGAAGAGTTTGTGGTGCTTGCTCTGGGAGAGATGCGCACCGATCAACCCACATTGGTGCGGATTCACTCCCAGTGTTTGACTGGCGACGTGTTTGGCTCACTTAAGTGCGACTGTGGCCAGCAACTCCGCGCCGCAATGGAATTGATTGCGCGAGAAAAACGTGGGGCAATTGTCTATCAGCAGCAGGAAGGCCGGGGCATCGGTATCATCAACAAGATTCGGGACTACGCTTTACAGGACGAAGGCGCGGACACGATTGAAG
>DATFRK010000387.1:0-3235 GCA_035263325.1 Pyrinomonadaceae bacterium
CTCGGCTTTGGCGGTGGCACTGATTCAGACGCCGCATCGTTTTCGCAGTAAGCGCCAACTATGGACCTATAGCGGACTGGGCCTAGAAACCCGCGACAGTGGGGAATAGCACGACGTCCGCGGGCCAGTGCGCCGGCGCAAGAAACAGGCGACCATTCGTGGCCTGAACAAGGATTACAACCATGATCTGAAAGGCTTGTTTAAAGGCGCCGCCACCCGGGCCAGTGTGCAGCCCGGACCGTTTCAGGAGTTTTACCAGCGCTCGCTCGCCAAAGGCATCAAGCCCACCATGGTGCGCCTCACGTTAGCGCGCAAGATTGCCGCCATTACGCTGACACTGTGGAAGAAGGGAGAAGACTTCGACATTAATAAACTGAACACGCAAGCCGCTTGAGCGTCTCGTCGTGGAGTGCTGTCCATCGCCGGTGATTCTTTTCCCGTAGTGGTGGATCGGTTCTTGAGATGCTCGGGTTCGAGAGTGAGTATCCTTAACGCCTGTAGGCATGAAGTGCCACTGAGCACTTAGCCTCCGCGAAATCCCTATGCCCTCTCGGACAACCCAACAAAGCACTAGGCCTCGAGCCTCAGATAGATCTATGTGTTGCCGACCAGGCAACCGCCGCGGCTTGCCAGCTCTCGAAACCGATCAAGATAGTCGACCACACAATAAGGATGCCATCGAGATGGAACCATGCAAGTCCCGCGGCACGACCCGACCCTCGTCTTACGCACAGGGGCTGGAAGGCAAGGAAATATCTCTTCCTTCCAGTCGAGGAAGAAAAACGTCCTTGACTTCTCCTCTCCAAAAACTTTCTCTCAAGCTTGAATCTCTGCCAGCTGAAGTCCGAGTTTGGCAGCCCGTTTTCGGAGTAACTGGAGTTGTTGTTGGCGGAACCGTTCTTCATAGTACTCTGTCCCTTTGTCGATGTATGCTTGACCGTACTTGAGCATGCGAAAGACGAGTCGGGCTAAGCGATGAGCCATAGCCGTAATGGCCTTTGGCGCCCCGAGCTTGGTGCGCAAACGGCGATATTGGGCACCGAGGTAGCTGCGGCTTCGGATGAGGGTGTTGGCCGCCTGTCGCAGCGCAGTAGCGGCGCGATTGACCACACGGCGCGTGCCCCTGGCGAGCACTTTATCCCCACTAATCCGGTTGTCGGGACAAAGTCCCAACCATGAAGCAAAGTGCGCCTCCGTTTTCCAGCGACTCATATCCAACCCAACTTCGCTGAGTAGCGTTTGGGCTGTCATCACGTCGATCCCATCAATGCGAGTAAGGTCCACTCCCGTGACCCGCTGAAGTTCGCTGCTGAGGTCAAAGCGTGGCGCATTCTTGGCCGCCGCCTGCTTGGTTTTGGCCTTTTGCGTGGGTTCTTTGCCGGTGGGAAAACCGGTCAAACGGGCCAGTTGCTTTTGCAATTGCTGGTCGCACTCGGAGATTCGTTTTTGGTAGATATCGTACATGTCTACTTCCTGTTGCAGTACGAATAGCAGTTCCGAGCGCCAGTTGCCCTCCAGGCTCTTGGCAATTTCCGCCTGACTAGCGTGAACCCTCCGATCACTGAGCCTAGCCAGCTTTCCGGGATCGCGCTCCCCGGTCACAATCGCACGTATGATCGCCTGTCCGGTCAGCCCACTGATATCGCTGATCACGTTGGCTAATTGCACGTTCATCTGAGTCAGCGCCTTTTGCATTCGCTGAATGCAGGTGGCCGCGCCGCGCACGTGTTCTGCTCGTTGCCGCCAGTAGGTTCGAAGCACTCGGATCTCGGAGACGGGTTGGAACGAATTGTTCAGCAGCCCGTAGGTGTGCAATTTCAGCAACCACTGGCTCTCCTGCACATCGCTCTTGCGTCCGGGTAGGTTCTTCGTATGGCGTGCGTTCACCAGATAGACCTCGAAACCACGCTCTTCCAGGATCTCGTAGAGCGGAATCCAATAGACGCCAGTCGACTGCATGGCTATCGACTTCACCCCACAACTCTGCAACCAGTCGGCCATACCGTGCAGATCAGCGGTAAAACATTCAAATCGGCGTACGGGCTCTGGGTCTCGGTCCGGTCGCACGGCAACGTAATGCGCGCTGTTCCCCACATCTATCCCTGCGGCAAGCGGATGAACTATCTCTAGACCGGGGTCCTCGGATTGCAATCGTCGCGCCCACTCCTTTCTCTCTTTTCGGTTTCGCCACAGCTTCTTACCTGTCGTCATGCCTGATCTCCTCTATGCGAAATGAGTGATCGGATTCGGCCCGGTGACGATGGGTTGAGGAATCTCTCCAACGGGGTCAAAGAACGCTCGTCTGGAACGCTCTTGCCACCATGCTAGCGATCGCCAGTACCGGAGCCATGCTCTTATGCGGGCACCACAGGCACCACTTAGAAGTCGGCCTTAGCTCGCCGAATCTGATCAGACATGAGCTTGCAAAATGAAGGCGCTCGAAACAAGTTTTTGGCACTAGTGACTGCGTTCGACGCAGTCACCTGCTCTTATAGATCAGGCGTTAACACTCAAATTCCGAATGCTTTCGATTGGCTTCATCACCGCACGTTCGGATGACGAGTGTAATCCGGATTTATCATCAGTTTGAACCACTGTGAGCCGTGCCCTGCTACGAGACCTAGCGACGGCGCTACGGAGTTACGGTGAAATTGGTGGAGCTCGTGGCGGTTCCGCCGGGCGAGGTGATCGCGATCGGTCCGCTTGTCGCGCCCGCTGGGACGGTGGCGGTCACCAACCGATCGGAGTTCACCGTGAAAGCCGCCGCGACACCGTTGAACGTTAGGGCTGTGCTCTGTGACAAACTCACTCCGCTGATGGACACCGTGCTTCCAATGGCACCAGTGGTGGGAGAGAATTTTGTAATCTCGGGCGGCGCCACCAGCTTGAATACAGACCCGCAGTTAAGCTCGCAGCCGAACGTGAGGCTGCCCCAGGTGGTGCCGTAAAGATTGCCTTGGGCATCCCGGATTAAGCCCGCCTCGGGAGCCTGTCCATCAACATATAGACTGAAGGTGTGTAGTAGTGTGACCCCATTTTTGTTCAGCTCAAATACTGTGCCGTCGTTTGAGGCACCTCCGAACTCAGTCGTGCCGAAGAGGTTGAAGGCGCTATCGGCCAGCAAGCCGGCAACTGGATTTGCCCCGTTCCTCCCCGAGAAGGTTGCAAGCACCTTCTCGGTTCCAGAGGGCGTCAACTTAAACACTACGCCACATCCAGGGGCCTCAAAACCGCC
>DATFRK010000388.1:0-4925 GCA_035263325.1 Pyrinomonadaceae bacterium
ATGCCGCGGCGCACCTAGTCGTTTCGTTGGCCGGCTACAACACCGTTTGCGAACTTCTCTCCTTCGCGCGCAGAGCGATTCTGGTACCGCGCTCACAACCGGTCAGCGAGCAATTAATCAGGGCCCGGTTGCTGGCGACGAAAGGCTACTTTGATTTGATTGAGCCGCAGGATCTCAAACCCGAGATCTTGATTGATAAGGTGCTCACTGGTTTAGAGCCCATTTCGGTTGTTGCTCCTTTCCTGGATCTCGATGGTCTCCCGCGGATTCGAGAGCGAGTGTCAGAACTACTGGAAGGAGCGGTTGCGTGAGTTTAATCAAATTAGTTGTGATCATGAGTGGCTTTCCGCGTCGCTCTGAGACCTTCGCTGTCAATGAGTTGTTGGCGTTGGCCCGGAGAGACATGCTGGCGGCCATCATTCCAACCAAACCAGGTGACTACGACGATCTTCAACCCGGCGTCGAGTCGTTATTACCATTTCTTCCTCGCACCGTTGGCCGAACCCTGGCAACTGTGACCGTGGGTGGCCCACACGCTCAACCAGGCAACGCCGAACTGACTACCTTCGCCATCAACTACCTACGCCACCAACCGATCTCCGGCGTACATGCATATTTCGCACATCAACCGGCAGAAATTGCCGAACGTATTGCCGCACACTTAGGAGTTCCTTTCAGCTTCAGCGTGCACGCTAAAGACGCGCGCAAGGTAAATACGGACGAACTAACACGAAGGGCCAGGAGAGCGGCTTGTGTTATTGCTTGCAATGTTGATATCGACGCGTCCATTCGTAGTCAGACCGCCTTGATTCCCCACGGTGTGGACCTCAATCGTTTCCAGGTTAAGCCGCAACCTTCGCCCCAGCCCTTGCAACTGTTGGCTGTCGGCAGACTGGTGGAGAAGAAAGGCTTTCACTTTCTCCTCGAGGCAGCATCTTCCTTCCAGTTCGATTTTCACCTGCGTATTTACGGTGAGGGCCCAGAGCGAGCACGCCTGGCAAAGATAATCGCGACCCGCGGACTCCAGCAGCAGGCTGAGCTTTGTGGTCCAACTACTCATGCCGAACTGCCGGCTGCCTACAGTGCCGCGCACGTGGTGGTGGTTCCTTCAGTGATAGACGAATACGGTGATCGCGATGGACTCCCAAATGTGATCCTTGAGGCGATGGCGTGCGGTCGTCCCGTGGTCGCGAGTGATGTGGGGGCGATTAGCGTTGCCGTGCGTAATGGTCGTACGGGAGTGTTGGTGCCCCCCGCCGACGCGGCATCACTGACGCGTGCCTTAGCTGATCTATCTCACCCCTCCTACCGGGAGAAACTAGGAAGGGCCGCCCGAGAACACGTTGAACAGAATTATGACGTCAACGACTGCGCTGAACGCTTCTGCCAGTTGCTTGAGGAGACATATGCCCTGGTCCAGCCCGGGCTATCGGTTTCGACCTCAGACTTTGTGACTGCGACATGAAGGCAAAACAGGACCACAGTTCTGAGCGTGCTGGTGTTAAGGCCGTGGCTTATGTGCTCAAAGGCTTTCCGCGGCTCTCTGAAATGTTTATTACCAGTGAGATCTATCGTCTCGAACAACTGGGAATGCGGCTCCAACTTCATTGTATTAAGTCTGCGAACGAACCACGAAAACATGACCTTGTCGAACACATCAAAGCCAGGCCTAACTACCTACCAGCCACGTCCTCACTTTCCGCTACTTCTTTGCCAAGCTGGCTGGCGCTGCACTTGGGAGATTTTTTGCCGTCACTGGCCCAGGTGTTGAAAAAACGGCCAGTGGGTCTTGCCCGAGGTTTGTGGGCCGCGTCCGTCCAGTCAGTCCGGGCTCGCCGCACCTTCTGGTCGTGGCCGCGAAAGGTGTACGTCAAAGAATTTCTCCAGAGCGCGTATATAGCCGCCAACTTGTTGGACTCGCCTGACGTCGGGCACATCCACGCGCACTTTTGTCACGGGGCCACGACCGTAGCCTGGCTGGCATCGCTGATGACTGGACTGCCATTCTCATTTACAGCTCACGCGAAGGACATCTATTGCGAACCACTTAATCCTGCCGGTCTGCTTAAGCGCAAAATGCGCGCAGCCAGTTTTGTTGTTACCTGTACCGATGCCAACCGCGATTACTTGCGACAAATTGACCCGAAAGCCGCGGTGCATCTTATCTATCACGGTCTCAACGCAGAATTCAGTGAATTGTTAAAGAGACCATCAGCCTCGCCAGCGACACGAAAGTCTCTCCGAGCACTGGGCGTCGGACGGCTGACGCCGAAGAAAGGCTTCGACGTTTTTGTAGAGGCCTGCGGGCTCCTGCGCAAACGCGAGATCAATTTCGAAGCGTTGATAGTTGGCGAGCCCGATGAACACGAAGCTGCGTTGCGCAAGCGAATCCAGGCGTTGGGTCTTACGGAACTAGTAAGCCTGCCTGGTCCGATGAATCAGTCGCAACTCTATGAGGAGTACCAGCGCGCCACCACTTTCTGTCTTCCTTGTCGCGTCCTCGACAACGGCGATCGCGATGGCCTTCCGAATGTTTTAGTGGAAGCGATGGCTTGCGGTCTGCCTGTGATCACGACTGCTGTTTCGGGCATTCCAGAGATTATTAAGGACGGCGTAAACGGTCAGCTCATCCCGCCTGATGATCCCGAGGCCTTAGCCAACGCTCTGCTCCGCGTCGAAGACAATCCGAGTTTGGCGCAGCGTCTCTCCTTTAACGCCCAACAAACTGTCCGCGATCACTTCGATGGCGATCTGTTTGCGACGCAATTGGCAGGCCTTTTCCGGAGTGTGCTCACGTGACCAGGGAGCAACCAACAAACGTCAGTCGCAAACTGCTGCGTACTTTCGGTCCCGACTTTTGGGCGCACCGGCGACTGCTTTGTAGTGCCTACATCTTTCGCCTGCTCTCAATTGGGGCCGTTATCTTTGCCCCCTGGCCGCTCAAGCTAATCATCGACAACGTAATTCCGCGGCGATCGCTGCCACCAGCTCTGACGCGCCTGGGCTTGAACCTGTCAGCAGAGCAATTGGTGCTCTTGCTCGCGCTGTTGTTCCTGGGCTCGACCGTGATTGGGGCCATCAGCAATGCGCTGGAAAAGAATTTCAGCGCCAGAGTTCGTGAGCGACTCACCCTGGAGTTGCGTGATCGATTACTGGCCCACTTGCAAACAATGCCGCCGACGTTCCGTACCAGTCACAAGAGCGGCGAACTAGTACTGCGCCTGGTTGACGACTCTGATCTCTTCGTCCGCATTCTGACGAAGACTCTGCCGTTGCTGTTCCAGCAGATTGCCACCGTGGTTCTCGTTCTCATCGTCATGCTTTGCCTGGATCTGCGTCTTGCCTTGCTTGCTTCGTTGTTAGTGCCGGCACTCCTCTTTGTAGTCAGGCAATACAGCCGGCGACTTTGGGTCGCTTCGCGCGATAAACGAAAACAAGAAGGAACAGTCTCGGCGCTTGCCCAGGAAATTGTGCGCGGACTCTCCGCGATCCAGGCCCTCGGCGGTGAGTTGTGCGCGCGTCAGCGATTCGAGTTGGTTAATCGCCGGCGCTTGCACTCGGGAGTTGAAGAAACTCGGGTGGCTGTTCAGATGGAGCGAGCACTCCAGGTCATTCAAGGTATTGCCCTGGCTCTGACCACTGGCGTTGGCGCGATTCTTGTCCTCCATAAACAACTCACGATTGGTGAGCTAACCGTCTTTGCTGCTTACGTCGGTCAACTGCTCAAGCCGATCGAGAAGCTTAATGACCTTTCGGAGACCTTTGGTCGCGGCCTTGCGGGTGGAGAGCGTCTTCTCTGGCTTCTCGAAAGAGATCCGTTGACTAAGGACGCGCCAAACGCGCGCAAGCTGAACCATGTGGATGGTGTGGTAGAGCTGCGGGATGTTTGGTTCAAGTATCCGGACGATGATGAAACACGAGATCATTTCGTGTTGCAGGGAGTGGACCTGCGCCTCGAACCAGGCCAACTGTCGGTACTGATCGGTCCCAGTGGCGCGGGCAAGAGCACGATCATGAGTCTAATCGTCAGGCTCTTCGATCCTTCTTCAGGACTGGTTACGCTCGACGGGCAATCGCTGCAGGATCTCAAGCTCCGCTGGCTACGTTCCCAAATCGCCCTCATGACCCAGGACATTCATATCTTTTCCGGAACCTTGCGCGAGACTCTCGTGCCTGACGGCAGCGACGCAGCTGAGGAAAAAATCTGGGCCGGCCTCGAACTGGTGGCCCTGGCTGATTTTGTGCGTGGTCTTCCGGACCAACTGGATGCGCGACTTGGTGAAGATGCCGTGAACTTCTCCGGCGGTCAGCGACAACGACTGTCGTTGGCCCGTGCCATCCTCCTGAATCGACCCATACTTCTGCTCGACGAGCCGCTGGCGAACGTAGACGCAACCTCAGCCCGCGTCATTCTCGCAGCTCTTGATCGACTACGGACCACCCGAACATTGCTGGCAATTACCCATCAAACGCAACTGTTGGAGTACGCGGACGTTGTTTATCGGATCGAGGGCGGAAAAGTAACGATGCAGAGAGGGGAATTGATGGTGCCTGACAGCGAGTTGATCTTGTCTGAGGTGGTCGCCTGATGATGGTCCAAACACAAATCAAGGTGCAACCGGTGTTCTGTGTCATTGAACATCTCCACCGCGATCTCACACTCGCCGCAGCTGTCGCCCGGGGCCGGTTCACTTTTGGCGGTATCACCCGGGAACTTGGCCTTTCCTTTAATTGGCTAACAGCAAATTTCCCGCGTGATCCGGAGTGGCGCATGGATCTGAGCAAGTTTTACTACGGGCTCGACCTGGCGTTTGCTTTTAATGAAAACGGCAATTACGAATACCTGGACGCCTGGGAACAACTGGTAGCTTCATGGATCAGGCAAGTACCTGCGGACCTGGATCCCAATGAGGTCATTGGACGTC
>DATFRK010000389.1:0-30568 GCA_035263325.1 Pyrinomonadaceae bacterium
GTGGTGATTGGTGCCAAACTCCCTGGCAATGCGCCGGGCTGAGTCAAGTTCATTCAAGTAATCAGCATCGCTGAAACCGACAGTAAATGTTTCCACCGGGCGTGACATTTGTTCCGACATCAGCGCAACGTTGGCTGAGGAATCAACACCGCCGGAAAGGAATACGCCAAACGGAACGTCCGACATCATCCGCTTGCCTACGGACTCGCGCAGCAAACGAAGGATGTTGGCCTGGTGTTCTTCGTCACTGCGAACCTCGGGTTGAGCCGGGGGCAGCGCATCCCAGTACTGATGTAGTTGGGCGCCACCATCGCGTTTAATTGTCAGTGAGTAACCGGCCGGCAGTTTGTGAATGTCACGAAAGAGCGTCGTGGGAGCCGGAGTGGTGAGAAAGGTTAAGTAGTGATAGAGCGCTGTTTCATCGATATCCGGAGTCACTGCCGGGTGTTCCAGGATCGCTTTGATCTCTGAGGCAAAAATGAAGCGTCCGTCGCGTTGATAGAAGTAAAGAGGCTTGACGCCGATGCGATCGCGCGAGAGAAACAACTGTTCCTTCTCAGCATCCCAAAGAGCAATCGCATAGTCGCCTTCGATTTGGTTGACGAGATCTGGTCCTTGCTCTTCATAAAGGTGCAGGATTGTTTCCGAGTCAGTGCGCGATTTGTACTTGTGTCCGCGTTTTTCCAGGTCCTCGCGGAGCTGCTGGTGGTTGTAGATCTCACCATTGAACACCAGCCAGACACGGTCGGTGCAACCACTCATCGGCTGGTGACCGGCCGCGGAAAGATCGATGATCGACAAGCGGCGAAAACCAAAACCGCCACGTCCCTTATCGAAACTTAGTTCGCCGGCGTCGTCTGGACCACGATGAATCATCTGGTCGCGCATGCGACTGATGAGTGCGAGATCTACTCGTCCTTCAGTGGCGCCGTATTCCCAGACTCCGCAAATACCACACATCAGTTATTGCCCTGGAGCAGCTCCGTTACCACGCCTTGAAATAGTTGCGACATCACGTAGTAGCGATGTCCGGAGCCGTCGTTGATCTGGTACGAAGAATTTTCCGCGGTCAACCTTATCAGCGCCTTGCGAAAAAAGCTGCCGTCCAGATCGAAAAGATATTGTTTGGCCTTGCTGATCGAGGTGAACTGAGAAATGTCAACCTCTTCCTGAACGACGATTCGTTCGCCGGTGTCGATACCACCGTCAATAAAGAAGACTGTAACACCCGTCCTGTCACCTTGTAGCACTGACCATTCCATCACGTTGCGGCCGCGATACTTAGGCAGGACGCCGATGTGCGGATTCAAAATGCCCAGGCGAAACGCGGCAATCGTTGGTTCCCGGTAGATAATGCCGGAGTTCAGCAAGCCGATGTCCAGCCTCTTTCGCGTGAGCTGAGCCACCGAGTCGGGATGGTTAATCGGATGCGGCAGGAAGACAACTCGACGATTGAAAGGCAGGGCACTCAACTGCCAGCCGGCGACCGTAAAACAGGTAAAGATCATGCGGGCGAAATTTGCCAGGATGCTGATCCAGGGAGACCGGTGCGGCAAGGGCGCGAGCAGAATGAAGAGATCACAGTCAGGAAGGTCGTGTAGCTGCTGATAGATCCTGAATGCGGAAAGATAAGAGTTTGCCAGGATGCCAACGCGCATTGTTAGACCGATTCAGCAGTAACACGACAACGCTCGAGCATAAAGGGCCAAGAAAGAGATTAGCAGCCACTTGTGCCGGGACTGTGGTTGCCACGTTAACGGCAGCATTTCGTAATAGTAGTTCAGCGCGTCGAGAAACCTCAAATCAGTGGTGCCGGAGGAATAGATTGCCACCAGGTTCAGTTTCAATAGTAACGCATCAGCACTTACCGCCTCGATAGAACTTTCTTCGATCCGGGCGCGGTCCTGCACCATCAAACGTTCGAGCAAGTACTCCTGTACCAGGTATTCAGAAGAGAGTAGGAAATTCAACGGAAAGGCATACCGAACAGTAAGTAATTCAAATTGTAACTGTTCGTCGTTCTTCGCTTCTTTCAACTTCCGCACGAAGTCTGCCGGCGACGACACTTCGCCTTGAGTCGAGGAAATTGGTTCGTCTACTGCGAGGGCGCGTAAGGCTGTAAGACAATCGAGAGCGGAAGCTCGCCAAACGCTGGCATTGGTCCACTCGATGAACTCAGGTGTTTTATCCTGCTGAAATAGTTGTTTGACCCTGGTCATGAAGTCCGGAGAGTCCAGCGACGGCATGGCGGCAACGTTGACACAGACATCGCCGAAACGCTGACGAATCACACCGCAAATAAGTTCTCGCCGTCTACTCAATGATTCGCGGTCCTGATCTTGAAGGTGCCAGCAGTGAAATGCTGGGCCAGTTCGGTAAGCGTGAGGCAGCGAACATCGGGAGCTTTGACGACGTCGTTCAAGAATCGTTTGATGTCGGAAAAGTCGCGAACGTCTTTGGTGTGATTCTCAAGGATAACCGGAACTTCACTCAATCCGCTGGCCCGTGCCCGGCGGCGAATCGAACTCAACATCTCCGTAAGCAAGGCGTAGTCTAACTGGGCCAGATCTGAAATCAGGTGTCGACCAGTAAAATAGGGTTTGATTTTCTCGTCGTAGATGCGACTTAGCCTCGAAGTATCAGTCGGTTCCCACTCCATGCCATACCCAACCGCTACTCCACCCTGGTGCTGCACAGACAACGAAGGTGCGACTTTCTGCTTCACTTTCGTCCCAAAATTCTTCACGTGACGCTGAAACACCTGGCGCCGTGAGGCATAGAAACAGTTTGTCGGAACACAGATTAGCGGTTCCACTTTGTTTGAAACCTTGCGCGCATCTGTCATGACGGGATAGTAAGGGAGAAAATCTTCTTCGCAATTGGTGTAGTCGAGCTGAATGTTGCGCGTGTTGTAGCGCACACCACCGACGATACTCATGTCAAACACAATACCAAGTTCGACGAGTAAACTCAGGATGTGCGGCGAAGGAGCAATGCACCAGGCTCCGGAGCGAAAAGAAACGCAACGATAGTTTGCATCCATCGCACGTAGCAGCCGTTCCAGGTAATCTCTGCCCGTCTTCAACATTGACAAGGCGTCGCTGGCGGAATAGTTGAGTATGGACCAGTCTCCCCGCAAGCGCCATTGGCCGTCGCTATAGTCTGCCTGATGCCACTGCGGGTGAATGTGCAGCTGGATGTCACAACCTAGACGATAGGTTTGTACTACCAGTTCCTCCCACTCGTTCGCCAAATCGCGCAACTCTGGATGGCCGGCTTCGTGCTGGCGAAAAGTAAGCTGTTGCATGACTTCGGCGTTGAATGATCCGCGAATGCCAAACTCCTGGTAGAGCTTGACGAGTTCCCGCATCGGCGCAAACTGCAGCTTGCGCGCGTCGCCGGAGCCATTTCCTCTAAGCTCCCAATCGTCAACAAACACGAGATAGATTGTTGGTTCAGGATTCTTCATCTGCCAAACTCGAACTCCGGAAAGGTACAAGGCGCCAGCTCAACTGTTCGATATGCCCTGCAACATGCCAGCAGGCGGTGATAGAGTCGCGCTTTTGTCCGTAATCACACGAACTGGCTTGAGTTTCCAATGCCGGCAGCTCCTGCATATCAAGCGGGAGAATCTCCAACCCCACCTCACCGGAATCGGTGCGAGCCACGACCTTTGCACCTTGCACGCTGACGGTCAAACCGGGCGCGAAATGAAACCGGGTCTCAAAATCATGCTCACCCGCGCCAAAAAATTGATCTTCGATTAACCACCAACCTTCTACTTTGTTAAAGCTAACGGTTCGTCTGTGTTTCAGTGGCGCCGGCAATCTCTCATAACCATAGTGCTCAGCGACAATGCGATCTGCTTCCGAACTAGTCTCCCAACTCAGCACTCGCGGGTGTGCCTCATCCCCGATTACAAACGGAATCGCCTTCTCGGTAGTGTTCTGCTCTTCACCGTCTATGCGCACGGTGGAGTGATAAGCGGTCGAACGAAACTTATGTCGTTCATGCAAGTCGGCGCTGTAAACGTACGTGCCCGGATCAACTATGATCGGCTGACCAAACACCGTGACTTCCAGGCTGAGCGCGTCGTTATGACTATGAGAGCCCCGCCCATGCAAACCGGCGCCGTTGGTATTGATACAAAGATAGTGATCATGGTGGCGCATCACGTAGGTGCCGGCATCCGGGAATGCTTGCGACTCAACCTGCCCAGCTGCCCCGAGACTGCGGAGCGCGGCGACGCCTGGTTCACCCATGGTCCAAAGAAGTTCCTGGTCCAGTTGTTTACCTTTTAGCTCATGGTCTGCGAATAGTGCTGCGCCAATCGATAACAGATGTGCGTGTTCGTTCGCGCGCCGCCGTGATATCGGCAGTACCTGACCGCTGTCGCTGTCGCCAATTAACGGGGCCAGTCCATCTGGGCGCAGGTAGCCACGCATGTACTTGAGCATTGCGCGAAGTTTGTCCCAATACCGTGGAGCGATCTCGACGCCGTTCTGACGGCAAAGCAAAAAGGAGTACAAAAAAAGTTCGAGAACGAAACGATGATAACCTGTCGACGCTTCGAAGTCTGCACCATCGGGCAAGACCTGTTTGTTCATTTCACTCAACACTTGGCGCAAGCCAAATTGGCGCCAACTTTGCGCCGCGCGAAACTCGGGCAACATGAGACCCAACCAAAGCAGTCCCACGACATCTGACAGGTAGTGATTGCTGGTTGCCAGGTAGGAGAACTCAAGATTGTTCCGGATATAGGTGCCGTGCTGTTGAAACAAACCCAGGAACAAAGCAAGGTCCTCGGTAGTGAACTGAGCTAACTTGCGCAATACCTCGAAAACTGTGAGCAGGTTTACGGCACGCAACGACACTTCCATCGCACAAGTCCAGTTTGGCCCTCTGCCGTAAGGATTCTGACTCGACCAACTGCGCAACTGCGTGAGACATTCACTGCTGAAACGCTCATCGCCAGTCACTAAACGAGCACGGATCAGCGTTAACAAATGTCCGAGGCGGTTCAACTCCCACAGCACTCGTACATCTGAACCGTCGTCTCTAATGAGTTGTAAATCCCGGTGATATGACAGGGGCCAAACGTGACCGGACAGTGGGTCACGGCACCAATTGATCTCAACACCAAAACTTTGCTCCGGAAACCCAAGCAAGCTCCAGGAATGGTTGGCAACGATTCGATTGGCTGCAGCTAAGAGGGCGGCAGTTTCATCCGGAAACAGTTCCTGTTGTCGCCGTCCAGTTGATTCATTGGAAAAGCCTGGAAGGAACGAGGGCGAGGTGCGCCCACGAAAGTGAGACAGCAGTTCCGCCGGCGTCAATCGTGCAAATGGTGCAAGCAGATCCGGGACCGCCTGGCCTGCCTGCTTCAGTGTGGTCCGCTCCCGGTTGCTCTGGAAAGAGACACGTGCACGCCTGATTGCCTCCAGCATCGCGGTGGTCGGTGTGACTTCGCCCCGGACCGCGCGCTTGAGTTTTTGCGTGACTCCCATCGAATGGAATTAGGTTTGAGGTGAAACTTCCAGTAACGCCTCGAGAATGCGTTCGGCGGTGTGCCCATCCCACAGTGGGGGTTGTTGACCTGTCTTTTTACGGGAGCCATTCAGTGAGGCTTTGGCCGCCGCGATGATTTTTTGAGTGTCGGTACCAACGATGACGTTGGTGCCCATTTCAACTGTGATCGGACGCTCCGTATTCTCACGCAGCGTCAAACAAGGAATACCTAAACTGGTGGTCTCTTCCTGGAGGCCGCCCGAATCCGTTAAGACAAGTCCGGCGCTGCTGTAGAGACTGAGAAAGTCGAGGTAACCAAGCGGATCGATCAAACGGAGGTTCGTCATTCCGCCAATCATGTCGGCGAGACCTAATTGAGCAATCGTCTTGCGCGTGCGCGGATGAACGGGAAACACAACCGGAAGGGTGACGGTTATCTCAGCCAGCGCCTCGAGGATCCGGCGGAAGGTGGTGGGATCATCCACGTTCGAGGGCCGGTGTAGCGTCATCACGCCAAACGCACCGTCGCTCAACCCCAGGCTCTTCTTGATGCGCGACTGGCTGGCCCGGTTCAGGTTCTTTTGCAGCGAATCAATCATCACGTTGCCGACAAAGCGGATTCGCTCCTCAGGAATTCCTTCGGCGCGCAGATTAATATCGGCGTCTGGTGAGGGAGTCAGCAACAAGTCAGCAATCTGGTCGGTTAGCAGGCGATTGATCTCTTCCGGCATCGAGCGGTCGCGACTCCGCAGTCCCGCCTCAACGTGGGCCACCTTTATGCCGAGCTTGACGCAAACTAAGGCGCAGGCAAGCGTCGAATTCACATCGCCTACCACCAGGACCCAGTCTGGCTTTTCCCTGACAACTACGGGTTCGAAAAGCTTCATTACCGCGGCAGTTTGCGCCGCATGGGTATCGGAACCAACACCCAGGTGAACGTCAGGCTCGGGTAATTCGAGGTCGCGGAAAAAGGAATCAGACATCGCGGCATCGTAGTGCTGGCCCGTATGGACGACGAGTGGCTGAAACTCTGCTGGCCGTTGTCTCATAGCCGCCACAATGGGGGCTACCTTCATGAAGTTGGGCCGCGCACCGACGACGTTAATGACTTTGAGCATTGTTAGGGAGTTTTGGTCTTAGATCTTGGGGTCTTGGTCTTTGTCAGTAGTCAGTGATCAGTAGTTATGAATAGGTCCTATAGGTCGAATAGGTCCTATAAAATTTCCACCCACTGCCTCCTAGAGCCTTATTATCCGGGCCGCACTCTCCTTCCGGACTTCACTTTTGAGTGCGTTGCGAGTGTCTACAATCAATGGGGCCAGGCGACACACGCGCTGGTAGTCGATCTGGCTGTGGTCGGTGACGATGATCAGGCAATCCGCCCCGCGCAATTCCTCGTCGGTCAAAGGCACTGATGCTAACGGTTCGCCGCCTGAGGTCGTGTGGGCATCATCAAAGCTCAACCGAGTGACAAACGGGTCGTGATAACGCACGTTGGCACCCTTGGCCCGCAACCGGTCGATGATGGAAAGCGCCGGACTCTCACGCACATCGTCGATGTCCTTCTTGTAAGCCACTCCCAGCAACAAGACCTGCGAACCTTTCATTGCCTTACTCTCGTCGTTCAATCCGTCAGCCACCAACTGGACCACGTGTTCGGGCATGCGCGAATTCACTTCTTCCGCCAGGCCAATAAAACGTGAATCGAACCCATGTTGCCTGGCTTTCCAGGAAAGGTAATGAGGGTCTAAAGGAATACAGTGTCCGCCGATCCCTGGACCAGGATAAAAAGCCATAAAACCAAATGGCTTGGTTGCGGCTGCCTGGATAACCTCCCAGGTATCGATATTGAGCGCGTAACAAAGGCGCGCCATTTCGTTGGCCATGCCGATGTTGACGGCGCGGAAAGTATTCTCCAATAACTTCGCTGCTTCAGCCACCCGCGCTGAGCTGACTGAATAGACGTCCTTCACGATGTGGGAATAGAGAATCGACGCCACCAGGGTTGAATCAGGAGTCACCCCACCGACGACCTTGGGAATGTTATGGGTCAGGAATTGGGGGTTGCCGGGATCAACGCGCTCAGGTGAGAACGCCAGTAAGAAATCTTCGTCCAGCTTAAGGCCAGACAGCTCAAACATCGGTAGCAGTACTTCGTCGGTGGTACCCGGATAAGTAGTTGATTCGAGGATTATCAGGTGTCCGCGACGCAACCGTTTTTGGATCTGCTCCGCCGCCGCCAAAATGTAGGAGACGTCCGGTTCCTTGGTCTTGCGGAGAGGTGTTGGCACGCAGATGATGATCGCATCGCACTTGCTGAGATCATCGAAATTAGTGGTCGCCCGCAGTCGTTTTTCAGCCACGAGTTGCTTCACTCGTTCTGCGGGGACGTCGCCAATGTACGATTGACCGGCGTTGATCTGGTCCGCTTTGGACTGATCCACTTCAAATCCAGTGCCTTGAAAGCCGTTGGCCGCAAACTCCACCAGCAATGGTAGACCGACATAGCCGAGCCCAATAACTCCGATGTGGGCGCCTTTTTGGGTGATTAGCTTGGTTAGTTGTTCTTTGAGCATAAAACGAAATCTGAAACCTTCCCTGGACTTTAAAACATCAAGCAAACTGCTAATCGCTGCGACTTTTCAGAAAAGGAAGAGGGTGCGTTGATTAGCAGGTGGGACCTCGACGACGGTGGACTAGAAACGGAGACAGACTAGGGGAGCGTATCTTGAGTGTCAAGCGACCTTTTTTAGTAGTGTCCTAATTTGGGCAAAATCCTTTTTGGTGGCGGCTCAATTTATTCCTATCTCTGCGTCTTCCCAGAAACTCACTATAATCGGCGGGCATGAAACGCGTGGCCTTGTCACTTTTTGGTGGCTTCTTGTTGCCATTCCTCTACAGCATCATAGTTGCCCCGCTCACACCGTACATCAAGGACAATAGAACCTTGGATTTCATGGCAATGGTTCCGGTTAGATGGCCGATCCTTCTGCTCCACAAATTCCTTGTGCTCCCTTTTGACAGCGAGTCGGGCCTAATACTCTACCTTGTTATATGCAACGTCATTTTTTACGGGAGCCTGGTCTACTTTGTATTGTTTGCGTTGTCGCGGCGAAAGAAAACAACTCAATTACCTCCGACCCCTCAACCACGATTCTGATTCTTGTCTTAATTGGTCGTCGGCTGGTTAAGTGCTTTTTTCCTTGACAGGTAAACAGGCTACAACTATACCCACTCGAACTAATGAGCGACCAAGCAAACTCCCCTACCACCCTGGTGCGTGGTCTCAGCTTGCTCGACGCGACCATGATCGTCGTGGGCTCGATGATCGGGTCGGGAATCTTCATCACTTCGGCTGAATCAGCGCGATTGGTTGGCGCACCCGGTTGGCTATTAGTTGCCTGGGCCCTCGCGGGTGTCTTAACGATCACCGGGGCCCTGTGCTGTGCGGAACTGGCCGCAATGTGGCCGCGCGCGGGTGGTCAATACGTGTTTCTGCGAGAAGCTTATGGACCATCGATCGGATTTCTTTTTGGCTGGGCCTTGTTCCTGGTAATTCAGACGGGAACAATCGCGGCCGTGGCTGTCGCCTTTGCAAATTTCAGTGGCGTCCTCTTCGGCTCCATTTCTGCGGAGAGCTACTGGCTGAGGCCGCTGGTCCTAATCAAACCGTTCACAATTGGACCGGTCGCATTCAATGGCTATGCGTTGAGCTTGTCGACGCAACAACTGGTTGCGCTGCTGATGATCCTGTTGCTGACGTTTAGCAACACCCGCGGCCTTCGAACCGGCAAAATAATTCAAAACTCCTTCACTTTTACGAAGACCGCGGCCCTGTTGGGACTTATCGTACTGGGTCTGTTGCTCGGCTGGAACCACCAAAGTGCAGCTTATACATCGTCATGGTGGCATCCGGTAGCGAATGGTTGGCAACCCTCGGGCACCACGTTGAATTTTGTACCGACTACAAATTTTCTAGTCGGCCTAGCCCTGGTGATGTTATTGGGACAGGCGATGGTTGGACCACTGTTCGCGCAATCGGCCTGGAACAATGTGACCTTCACCGGCGGCGAGGTGCGAGACCCGGGACGAAATCTGCCCCGCTCGCTTTTACTGGGCTGTGGCCTGGTGGTGGGTCTCTACCTGTTGGCTAACCTTGCCTACGTCGTAACTCTACCACTGGCGGGCATCCAAAACGCGCCCCAGAATCGAGTGGCGACCGCTACAATGGAGGTCATTCTTGGTCCTACCGGAACAACTCTAATGGCCCTCGCGGTCATGATCTCCACATTTGGCTGCAACAATGGATTAATACTTGCGGGAGCCCGAGTCTATTTCGCCATGGCCCGCGATGGCCTTTTCTTTCGCAAGACAGCAACGATTAATTCTCGTCATGTTCCGGCCATTGCCTTGATTACCCAGGGTATTTGGGCCGCCTTCCTCACGCTGCCACGAACGATTACCGTCAACCAACAATCTGGCGGTTATGTATTCGGGAACGTCTATACGCAACTCCTGGAGTACATAGTCTCAGTCGATTTGATCTTTTATGCTTTGATGGTAGGAGCGGTGATCGTAATGCGGCGGAAAGCTCCCCAGATTGAGCGGCCCTATCGCACGTTTGGGTATCCAGTGGTGCCCTGGATCTACATAATTCTCGCCGGACTATTCATAGTTGATCTTGCTTACCTGAAACCGTCAACTTCGGGCATTGGCTACCTGTTGGTCTTCACCGGCATCCCGGTCTACTTCGCCTGGCGCAAAAAGAACTAGGTCCTATAGGTCACATAGGTCCAATTTTTTGCGCAACATCTCTACTAAATCGAAATTCAAAAATCAAAAATCGAAAATCACTTTACCCACTCATCTGCAATTTCCGTCTCCACCTTCACCGGCACTGTACTCAAATACTCCTGCGCCGCCGCACACATGACCTGTTCAACCTTCTGCGCTATCTCCCGAGCCTCGTGCTCGTCTGCTTCCACCACGATCTCGTCATGGATGATGTTGACTATCCTGGCATTGGTGCCTCGCAACTCGTCTCGCAGCAAGCGCAAGGCACGCTTGAGTATGTCGGCGCTCGTTCCCTGAATCGGCGTATTCTTGCCGTTGCGCTGCGTCATCGACACTTGCTGACGGTCATTTTCATCGTAACGAAAGCGTACCAGGCGTCCCGACGCAGTGCGCGCCTGGCGATCCCGCACCGCGGCGTTGGCGGCCTCACGTAGATAGTTATCAAGCCCGCGATAAGTCGCAAAGTAACGGCGCAAGACGTTTTCCGCTTCCGGCACTGTCAACCCGGTCATCAGCGCAAATCGCTGCGCGCCGATGCCATAGACCACGCCGAAGTTCAGGCGTTTAGCAAAGTCGCGCTGCTCTTTCGTCACCTGGTCCAGCGGAGCGTTGAATACCTGGGCAGCAGTGACACGATGTAAATCTGCTCCCGAGTTGAAAGCATCTATGAATCCTTGATCGCCTGAAAACTCCGCGAGAATGCGGAGTTCGATCTGGGAGTAATCAGCGATAACCAATTTGCGACCGTCAGGATAACCACTAAAACAGCGGCGGTACTCAAGCGCATGCGGCACCTGTTGGATGTTTGGATTCGTGCAGGCGAATCTACCGGTGGGCGCGCCGATCTGGCGAAAATCAGCGTGCAGGCGCTTGGTTACGGGATTGATTAATTCGATCATGTTTTCGCCGTAACTAGTTAGCGCCTTTTGCACCGTGCGATATTCAAGCAGAGTTTCGATAACTGGATATTGAGCAGCTAATGGTTGCAGTTTCCAATTGCGGGTTGAATCCGGCACCGGGATCCCAAGTCGATTGAGCGCTGCGGTCAACTGCTGGTGCGAGTCGAGGTTGATCTCATCGCGTTGCGGTCCGCCAAACAGTGAGCCCTGCGACGACTCTTCAGCCAGCACTTCCTGCAACTGGTCGGCCAGCGCGCCTCTGCGCTTTTCCACAATGCCCAACTGCTCCAACCAGCGGTCCTTGTGCATGTAGAACCCGGCCAGTTCGATGTCGACCACGGTCATGACACACTCAAACTCCAGTTGCGCAACCTTCACGAGTGATTCTGACTTCAGCCGGTCGATCAGTTTCTCGCGCAATGGCAATAACACGGCGGCATCGCGCGCGGCATATTCCAGTTGTGCTTCTGATAACTCGAAATTCCAGTTGCTCAGTCGTTCACTCTTGTCGACAGACTCGTTGAGGTAGCGCGAGGCAACGGTTTCCAGGCCGTGTCGCTCTTCGATATCGCCGGCTCCCACCAACTGACTGGCCAACAAGGTGTCGAACAAGCCAACTATGTCGACACCGAGATTGTGTTTGATGAACTTCGCGTCGAACTTCGCGTTGTGGGCGATCTTGATAGGACGCGGCGACTCCAACAGCCGTCTCAATGGCGCTAAGTCACCAAGAGTTGCCAGTGAACCGTTCGTGTTATTGGCAAACGCGTCGAGGTCAATTATCGCGACAGTGTCGTGGTCGGCAAGTTGGATCAGTCGCAGGCGCGAGGTATATGGATCGAGATCAGTGGTTTCGGTGTCAAGTCCAATCGCGGTTTGCTTTGAGAGTGAATCGATTGCCTGGTGCAGTTGCTCAGCGGTTCTTATTACCCGGTAGTTCGTGGTCATTTAATTCTTCGGTATTCTTCGTCTAACTCTACTTGGGCAGGGCCATCAACCGCTTCAGCATGAGAATCTGACCCTTGTGCTGCGCCTCGTGATCTATAAGGTGATGCAAGATCCAGCGCAGACTATGGTCGGTTGTTTCATCCCGCCGTTGAAAGCTTATCAAACGATCGAGATCGGCATCATTCTTGCCGAACAACACGTCGCGAGTCTGGTTGCGAATATTCTCAATCTCTCGCAAACAGAACTCGGTAGTGTAGCCATTCCTGGCCACCCCATCAGGATCGTCGAGCACATCCCAGTATGACGCTTTTTTGTCTTCGTCGGTCAGCTGGTGTCCGGAAACCACCATCTGCATCCAGAACCACTCTGCTTCACCGATATGCAGCGCCAGCCCGCCAATTGAGTGAGCCCCTAAGAACGCCGGTTTGCCGATCACTTCGTCGGGAATTCCTTTGATGGCCTCAATCACCTGCCCCCGAACCTCTTCCATACCGCTTAGGTAGTAACCGATTCCGGTCGATAGTCCGGGATGTGGTGTCAGAATCTGACGTGCCATTTTTTGCAGCCTTTCTTATTGGACGCAGGCGGGCTCGCCTGCAAACATCTTATGGGAGCGCAAGCAGCTCGCCGGCAAATATTTTGAGTTAATTCTCGACCGCAGGCGAGCCGCCTGCGGTCCCATGCGGTCGAACTAACAGCTGCAGCAACAAAGCAGCCAGGGTTCCCATCAGCGCGCTCAGCAGAAACGCGGTCCTGGGTCCGCGCCAGTCCCAAATCATACCCATCAAGAGCGATGCGGGGAATACAGTAAAACCAAACGCCAGATTATACAGTCCGTACGCTGTTCCGTGTTGCTCCGGACGTACGAGATCTGCGACCAGGGCTTTCTCCGCTCCCTCCGCCAATCCAAAATAGATGCCATAGATCAAGAAGAGAATCCAAATCGACACTTCGTGACTCACAAGAGCAAACCCACAATAGACAGCCGAGTACAGGATCCAGCCCGCGACAATCAACCTTTTTCTGCCGAGGCGATCTGACAGGTCGCCACCCAGCAACGAACTTAGCACCTTGCTGACGTGATGCGCGGCCCACAATAGTGGTATGACTGCGACCGACACTCCGGCATCACGGGCGCGCAAGATGAGAAAGCTGTCGGAGGAGTTTGAAAGAGTGAACAAGGCCACGACAAACAGAAAGCGCTTGAAGTTGCCATCAAAGCCTACCAAGGAGAGTCGCGGCACTTCCAGCGACTCCCTCCGCGGCAATACTGACTCGCGCATGAACAGGAGCGCCACTATCACCGCGCCAAAGGCGGGCAGCGCTGCCAGCAAGAATATCCTGGTGAATTCACTTGTCGTCGGCGCATTGCGATTTGCCACGAACAGGGCGACGAGTCCGTATCCGAGTAGCGGACCAATTACCGCTCCGGCGTGATCCATCGCGCGATGGAATCCGAAGGCGATGCCGCGCTTATCTGGCACCACTGCATCCGCGATCATGGCATCCCGAGGTGCGGTACGGACTCCCTTGCCAATCCGATCCGCCAATCTGATTGCCAGCACCTGCGGCCAGTTGTTCGCAAACGCGAGCAGTGGTCTGGCAAACGAAGCCAGGGCATAACCGGAAACAACCAACGATTTACGTTTGCCCAGTCGATCACTTAAGTAACCGGCAAAAAGTTTGAGCAGGCTGGAGATCGATTCTGCCAGGCCTTCAATGACACCAATGGCCCGGGCGGAAGCACCCAACGAGGCGGTGAGAAAGATCGGCAAGAGCGGATAAATTATCTCGCTTGAAGCATCGTTGAGGAGACTGACGAGGCTAATAGCAAAGACGTTGCGCGGCAGCGCGCGGTAGCGACGCCAAAGACCAGGAGCTTCACCTGGTTTTGCCGGAGTTACCTGGGAAGGAGGTCGATCGGCGGCCTGGCTATCTGGTTCCGCCATGGCTTATCGCTGGTCGGAAGCGGCACGTCGGGTTGAGGAGGAACGCGGTTTAGGTTCAGTTTGCGTGGCTCGCTTGGACCACAACCAGGCGGCGCCACCAAGGACCGCTAAGAGCAGGCAAACGACGACGAAGCGAACAGCCCAGCGCAGAGCAAAACGGGCAATAACGACGAGAAAGACGAGGGCGATGCCACCAAGGATTGAAAAAAGGAAAAGATGATCCATTTAGTTCGAAAACGACGAGGTCATGGCCGCTTGTAACTGGCGCGTACTATCGTTTTGATATTGCCTCTGACGTGAAAGTCACCCTCGATTTCCACTTTCAATGGATCGCAAGCAGCTACAAAATCTTCCAGAATGACGTTGATTACATGTTCATGGAAGATCTTCACTTCTCTAAAGGAGTTGATATAGAGCTTCAAGCTCTTCAACTCGACGCAACGTTCGTTAGGTACGTACTCGAGGCGAATGGTGGCAAAGTCGGGAAAATCCGAAAAGGGACAGATCGCCGTAAACTCGGTGATCTCGAAATTGATCTTAATTTCCTTGCCGGGAAACTCATACGGAAAAGTATCGAGCGGCAAGAGATTCATCTCCACCCGGGGAGTGGAACGGACGTCCAAACCTTGTTGATTTACTGGTGGTAATGATGCTTCTTTGATGGCCATGTGAAGGAATGTTAACTGAGAAGGAAGGTGGACATCAATTTGGGCCTCGCAGCGGAGTCAGTTTGAGACGACCTATGGAACCTGTCACGAGCACTTTCGCCCGGAGGCCCCACCATCACCTAGCACCGTAGGGGTACGAGGGACGGTCGCGGCCGATGGCAAACACCTTTATCAACACCAGCCCGGCGACGAAACCGCCGACATGCGCTGCGTAGGCCACCCCGGTTTTTTGCGATCCACCCAATACCCCCAGTCCACTAATCAACTGGAACACGAACCAAATACCGATTGCCACATAGGCCGGTACATCCGTCAGAAAGCGGAAGAGAATAACCGTCACCCGTCGCTTAGGATGCAACAATATGTAGGCGCCTAAAACACCTGAGATCGCACCAGAGGCACCCAGGCTCGGCACCAGCAAGCTGCTTTCATCGCCGCCGGCGAAGAGCGCCGTAGTAAACACATGGGCCAGCGAAGCGAGTAGGCCACAAACCAGATAGAAAACCAGGTAGCGCAAATGGCCGAGTTTGTCTTCGATGTTGTCGCCAAAGATCCAGAGGAAGAGCATGTTGCCGCCAATGTGGGCCAGGCCTCCATGCATGAACATCGAAGTTATCAAGGTCAGATAAACGGAAACTGGCGTGACCCCGAGACCGGGAACCAGCACCCGTTGTCCGGTTATCGGTTGCACCAAAACACGGCTGGGCGTGACCACATCGTGACCAGTCAATATTTCCAAAGGAACAGTAGAGAACGCGTAGGTAAACTGGTCGTTAGTGCCGAGTTGCTGCAGAAAGAGGAAGACAAGAATGTTGACCGCGATGATCGCATAGTTGACCACCGGAGTGATCGTGCGATCCGAATTGTCGTCGTATAACGGAAAAACCATCTGTCTACCGTCTTTCTCGGGTTCGCGAAACTAAGGCTTACTCGCCCTCGGTCGCCGGCATTACCTCACTCGCCCGCACAATAGCCGGTTCATGCCGTCTCAACAACTCATACCCTTCGGACCGCGCCACGTAAGTGGCTGCCGTCATATCACCCACCACATTGAGGGTCGTGCGACACATATCGAGGATGCGATCGATTCCCACTACGACTGCGATCAGGGCGGGGTTCACTCCAATCGTTACCAGGACACCAATCAGAAAGGGGATTGACCCTGAGGGTACACCCGCAGTGCCAATACCGCCAATTATCGCAAGGTAAACAACCATCAACTGCTGACCTAAAGACAGATCAACGCCTGCGAGTTGCGCCAGGAAAAGAACCGTTACCCCCTCATACAACGCAGTACCATTCTGGTTGGCGGTTGCTCCCACCGTCAGCACAAAGCTGTTGATTTCCTGCGGCACGCCTAGATTCTGTTCGGAGACTTGCAGGGCGGTGGGCAAAGTGGCGTTCGACGACGAGGTGGAAAACGCTGTCAGGATAACCGTCCGCACGCGACGAAAAAACTCAATGGGCGAGATCTTTGACAAGAAGTAGATCGAGAGTGAATAGACGACAAACATATGTATCGCCAGGCCAATAAGCACCGTGGCGACAAACCATGCCAACGCCTGCAGTAGATCGAGACCAAAGCGCGCAGTGGTGGTGAAGAGCAGGCAGGCGACGGCGTAAGGTGCGAACTTCATGATTATTTCGATGATTTTCGCAGTGATTTCGTAGATAGCTTCCAGGCAACGAAGCAGCGGTTCGGTAACCGCAAAGGGAATCAAGGTAATGGCGATGCCGATCATGAGGGCAAAGAACATGACATGCAGCATGTTCGGGTTCTCATTTCCCCCAATATCGTAGAAAGGATTACGCGGCACTATCGTCTCAACCACAGCCATCAAGGGCTTGGGTGCAGCACTACTGGCCTTCTTCGCTTCCGCAACATCCTTCGTCGCCTCGGTAGCGAAGCGTTCCTGCAACGCAGCGGAGGTCGCTGGATCAACTCGTTTCCCAGGTCGAATAGTGTTTGCCAGGGTGAGTCCAATCAACACTGAGATTGCCGACACAACCAGGCAATAGCCGAATGACTTCAGACCGACGCGTCCTAATTTCCGGATATCGCCAATGCCTGCGATTCCTACAATCAACGAGGAAAAGACCAGCGGCACAACGATCATCAACAAGAGTCGCAGAAACAACTGACCGATCGGTTGCGTGAGGTTGTCAATGATCCAGACAACTTTTGGATTGTCGCCACCAACACCCTTGTTTACAGCGATTCCGGCAACGATTCCGAGACCCAGGCCAGCCAATATTTTGTAATGCAGTGGCACACCCCTTGGCTTATCGCTAGTCTCGTCATCAAGATCAGTGGCGACTTCTTTTTCAAAGGCATCGCGGTCAAGCTCAGCGCGATATTTCTTATCGTTTTTATCACTCATAAATTGATTTCGTACTTGAAGTGCTGCAGGCTCGACGGTACCGCGACGCTTAGCGACCCCAACGCAACTTATCGCGCAGTACGTCAAAGTAATTACGGTTGGTGGGTTGAATTAGATTGAAAGTCGTGCGGCTCTTGTGAATGACCACTCTGTCTCCCACGTTCAAGGGAAATCCGACCTGGCCATCCAGCGTCAGGGATACGTCTTCCTGATCTGTTTTAAGTGTCAATTCAATCGTCGCATCGTCGGGCACTACAATCGGCCGGTTTGACAGAGTGAAAGGGCAGATGGGAGTTATCACAACGGCATTCATCGAGGGAAAAATCACTGGTCCACCAGCAGAAAGGTTGTAAGCAGTGGAACCGGTGGGGGTTGAGACAATCAGCCCATCAGCGCGAAAGGAATTTACGTATTGTTGGTTCAGATAGGCTTCGATCTCAATGATCCTGGCCAAGGCGGATTTATTTATCACCACATCGTTAAGTACGCGATTCTTGGTGACTATTTCGTCGCCACGCTGTAGCTCAACAGTGAGCATGACTCGTTTATCCAGGCGATAGTTGCCGGAAAGAATCGACTCCAACCCGACGTAAAGTTCTTCGATCCGAAACTCAGCCAGGTAACCAAGCCCACCATAGTTGACTCCGAGAACCGGGATTTCCTGATCGCCAACCATTCGGGCCGTCGCAATCATGGTCCCATCGCCACCCAGGACCAGGATCAGATCAACCAGGGTAGCAAGTTGTCCCGAGTCAACCTGGTCTACCGGGCATCCGGTCTGATGTTCGATACGTTCACGCTCGATTTCCGGGCCGCCAACCAGGGTGATGCCCCGTTGGGAGAGCCAGGTGACCAGGTCGCAGATGGTTTTCAGTGCATCTGGCTGATGGGGCTTGAGAATGATCCCGATCCGCTTGATTGGCGACATGATGTAGCGAAACTGAGTTAACTGAACCCTTTCGAGTCCAACGATTTTTCGGAGGAGAAACGCAACTGAACGGCTGATTTATTCGCGTTTTTTAGAACAGAGCGGATGATACGCAAGGCCGCTTTTTAGTGTCAACGAAGTGCTTTCTCATTTGAAGAGCGCGAGGAATTCAAGATTTCCTTCGGCACCACGAATGGGCGACTCAATAACTCTTACGCATGTCAGGCCCAGCGAAACTGCAGCCTTGCTTACTTCGTCGACAACTCGGGTGTGCTTTTGAGAATCTCTGACAATTCCACCACTGCCAACTTCACCGCGGCCGACTTCGAACTGAGGTTTGATGAGCGTAATCAGACTTCCCTGTGTGTTGAGCAGGGGTGAGACCGCGGGTAACACCTTGGTCAAGGAAATGAATGAGACATCAACCACCACGAGATCAAACTTAGCAGCGAAGTCTTCAGGTTTCAGAAAGCGAGCGTTAACTCCTTCCCTGACTTCCACTCGTGGATCTTGTCTGAGCCGCCAATCGATCTGGTTATGGCCCACGTCAACCGCAACTACCTGAGCTGCTCCATGCTGCAACAAACAATCTGTGAAACCACCAGTTGAAGCGCCCACGTCGAGACAAACGTTTCCCTTTACGTTCAGCTGAAACTCTCGTAACGCAGCTTCGAGTTTCAACCCGCCTCGTCCGACGTAACGCGTAGTAGGATCGTCTGCTCTCTTTATTCGGATTTGGACGTCAGCAGGAAATTGTTCGGAAGGTTTATCGACCCGTTGTTCAGCCACGAGCACCACGCCGGCCATGATCATTGCCTGGGCCTTAGTGCGCGACTCAGCGAAGCCTTTCTCAACCAGGAGCTTGTCGATCCGTTCCCGTCTCACGGTGTTTGGTTGACATTACACCACAGGAGAGGTCTCGGGATCAGTGTGAGAGGCTACGCTTGCCGCCGCGAGGCATTTGTGAGAGCGCGGGGCGTATCGTGCAAATGCAATTCGTTTGCACAGTCAAGACATAACCAAACCAGGATATGAGGAGCGTCAGCCCAAAAGAACGAACTCACTTTGCTGGCCACTTGAACCGCGTCGTCAACGCGCAAGCGTTGCAACGCCTGGACGTAGAACACCCCATTGTAGAAATCACCCTCAGCGCCTTCGTCTCGGTGAATACACTCCCGCTCACGAAAGATCTGTTTGACCATAGAGATTCACCATTCCCTGCGCGCGTTGCGCGAACACAGAACCGTTGTTTAGAAGCGTCGGGGATTTACTTCTTGTGAGCTCGAATGGGGCCAGCGAAATGTTGCCAGTCTCGGAGTAGACCAAATTCGCTTGAGCGAGATGATGCCATTCGTTAAAGAATCAGTCAATATGTTGAACATTGCATTTGTAAAACGGGCTCAATGTGTTACGGGTGATTTTGGCCCTCAAAAATCTCACGAATGCGGAAGAGTCCGCGACCGTCGTCGCGATTTTGCAGGCGGCGTTCACGACGAGCGAGGCGTCTCTGTCGCCTTTCTTCCCAGCGGTCCGCCGGCAACTGCTCCGTCTGATCTGGCGCCGGCTCACTTTCGGCAACTTGCGGATCATTGACCACCAATGGCGTGTCATGAAGCTTCGTCTCAGCAGCACGGAGCGCTATCTTGTTCGGCTCCTTTTTTGGTCGCTTCCCAATTGCCACAGCCTGTCCCTTTTCGGGGATGTCTTCAGTTGCTGTTGACGAGTCGACCGTTTCAGTTTCCTCAGGTGACGCTACCGCTTCTGCATTAGTCCCCGGTTGAGTTGAGTTGGTCAACTCGATTTGGTTAGCAACAATCTGCTGACGCGAACGGATCTGAAAATATGCAATCACAAGGGCGGCACTGGCACCCAGCAGAAGCGCAGCCCCCAGCGCTCCGGCCAGGCGCCAGCGCCGTCCGGCTTTCGTAGTTAGATCTGTTAACGGCACCACTCGCCTGGCTGAACGCAGCGTCTTGCGGTCACTAAAATGCGGTTCCGCGGGATACCCCTGTTCGTTTTCAAATCTCGACGCTGGTGTTTGTTCGCTTTGTAATCCCAACACGGTTGAAACTCCAGGCTTATTGATGAGTTGGCCAAAATAGTCCCCAGCAAGCAGGAGGCCACAGCAACAACTCACCACTTCTGTTGCCACTTTCTTGACTAAAGACCGGAGAGTTGAGGTGTATGTGACGGATTTGGTGCATAAAACTGACGTGCCCGTCTACTGGTAATAGAATCGGGCGCGATCGAGTTAAGTAGTGAGGTTAAATTTTAGGAGACTACCTGCTGGCGTTTCACGCGCCGCTCGTCGAGCAAGTCAACGCTTTCCCTGACTCGGTTGTAAATGCCATCGGCGTCCAAACCATACTTAGCCAACAACAGCTTGGGGTCGCCGTGCGTAATGAGGCGGTCGGGAACACCCATTCGCACCACTCTAACCTTGTCTTGCAGGCCGTTCTCTTCAAGCAGCTCGAGAATGGCTGAACCGAAACCACCGGCGAGATAGGCTTCTTCTACCGTCACAATCAGTCGCTTAGTGCGGGCCAGGGCCAGGAGTAGTGACGCATCGAGCGGTTTCACGTATCTCGCGTTGACAACTGTCGTCTCGATGCCACTCCTGGACAAATTTTCCGCCGCGGCGAGCGAAGGATGAACCATCGAGCCATAGGCCACTATCGCAACTTCGCCCCCATCACGCAGGATTTCTCCTTTGCCAATCTCGAGCAGCTGCGGTTCGCGATCGATGTCGACACCGATCCCATTACCGCGTGGGTAGCGCATCGCTGCGGGCCCATCGTGTTCGAGCATCGTGAAAAGCATGTCGCGCATTTCACCTTCATCTTTGGGCGCCATCACAAGGATGTTGGGAACGCCGCGCAGATAAGCAATGTCCAACAGTCCATGATGTGTTTGCCCGTCGCCGCCGGCTATGCCGCCGCGATCAAGACAAAACTTCACGTTGAGATTCTGAATGCACACATCGTGGACGAGTTGATCAAAACCACGCTGCAGGAAGGTTGAATAGATCGCACAAACGGGCTTCAGTCCTTCGCACGACATGCCGGCAGCAAAGGTCACACAATGCTGTTCGGCAATGCCTACATCGAAGGCGCGCTCCGGAAACCTTTCCAGGGCGGTGCAAACGCCGGTGCCATCAGGCATCGCCGCCGTTAGAGCAATGACCTTCGGGTCCTTCTCCATCAACTGACACAGCGTGTCGCCAAAAACTTTCGTGTAGGTTGGGGTTTTGGCAACGCTCTTGATTGGCTTGCCAGTGGCCAGGTCAAATGGTCCCGTCGCGTGCCAACGATAATAGTCAGTTTCAGCCTGCGGGAACCCCTTACCCTTGGTGGTTAAAGCGTGAACGATTACTGGTCCATCTTTGATCTGCTGCGCTTCACGTAACGCTGCGACCAACGCGCGGGGATTATGACCATCGACATAGCCGATGTACTTGAATCCCAGCTCACTCACCAATGCACCGGGAAGAACTGCGGCAGCAATCACGTCCTTCATCGTCTTGGCCGCATGATGCAACCGCTCGCCGACGGTCGGAATCGCCAGTAAAGTTTCTTCGAGCTCATCCTTGAAACGGTGATAACCGTGCGCGCCGCGAATTCGATTCAAGTAACCGGTTAGAGCACCCACTGCCGGGGCGATCGACATCTGGTTGTCGTTCAGTACGACAATCAACCTGCTCTTGAGATGACCCGCCTGGTTGATTGCTTCCATGGCCATACCACCCGCCAGTGAAGCATCACCAATCAGCGCTACGACATGATGGTCCTCACCTTTTCTGTCGCGCGCAATGGCCATTCCCAACGCCGCCGAAAGAGAAGTTGAAGCATGTCCTGCCCCAAATGTGTCGTACTCAGACTCGTCGCGCCGGAGAAATCCGCTTAAGCCTCCGTACTGCTTGATCGTGGGCAACTGGTCGCGGCGTCCAGTAAGAATTTTGTGGGCATAGGCCTGGTGACCAACGTCCCACACCAACCGATCTTTCGGTGTATCGAACGCGTAATGCAGGGCCACTGCCAGTTCGACCGCTCCCAAAGACGCTCCGGTATGGCCGCCCACCCGAGACATGGTTTCGAGGATGTAAGTGCGAATTTCATCAGCGACTAAACGCAGTTGATCCGGCGGCAAGGCGCGCAGATCCGCAGGCGAGTTAATACTTTCGAGAAGGCTCATCGTGGGGCTCATTGTAACCTTGAGGATCATCTTTTACTACCTAACAAATTTCTCATCAAAGACTTGCAGCTTCGTTCGGGTTAACTCACCCACCTACTTGGCGATATAAAGTACTCTGCTACAGTAGGGGGTGTCAATAGTAAATGTTCTCCGGCCATACCTCAGCCATAACCGTCTAATAGCTTGAGACGGCTAGCCTGCGTTGCTTACCAGCAGGACTCATTTCCAGCAAACCAAAGGAGTTTTCACAGGCATGTTATTCAGCAAAACGTTGTTCGTCGCGACCGGTTTGGTCCTGGCATTGACCGCGACCACGCAGGCCCAGCAAACGCCACCGACGACTCCCAACTCAACCCCAGGTCTGCAACGCGAAGGATTGCGACGTACGAAAGGAGCGCATGCTCATCTTGGCAGAAAGCAGCGCCGCCTTGCCTTCGATCGCCTGAACCTTACCGACCAGCAAAAACAGCAACAGCGCGCGCTCATGCAGCAACACCTCGAGGCCACGAAGGTTCAGCGTGAGCGACTCTTTGAATTGCGCGAGAAGAGGTTAAACGGCACGCTCACCCAGGAAGATCTGGCCACCGTCAACTCACTTCGCAATGAGGTGCGAAGTTCCCGGAAGGCGCTACGGGAAGAAACGCTGAATCTATTGACACCAGATCAACGATCACAGTTCAAAAGTCAGCGCCGAGAATTTCGTGAAGAAAAGTTGAAGCGCCGGCAAGAGAAATTGAAGAGTCCTCAGCTTTAGCAGAGAAGATCCGTTTCACCTAAGACGGTCCCTTGTCACTTCTGTGCAAGGGGCCGTTTCCGTTTTTTCTGTCGCTCAACTGAAGATAGTTTGTGTATAAACGCGGCAATGAAAATCCAACCGTTGACTCGTGAACACTGGCCCGCGGTCAGGGCAATCTACTTGAGCGGGATTGCGACCGGTAACGCGACCTTTGAAACGGAAGCACCTTCATGGGAACGTTGGGACTCCACCCATCATGATTTTGCCAGGCTGATTGCGACGAGCAACGATAAAGTTTTGGGTTGGGCCGCGCTGAGTCCTGTGTCAACGCGAAAAGTGTATTCCGGAGTTGCCGAAGTAAGTGTCTACATCGCGGAGAGTGCCCGAGGACAGGGGCTTGGCAGACAATTGCTGGAAGCTTTGATCGAGGAATCAGAAAAGCGCGACATTTGGACGTTGCAGGCAGGTATCTTCCCGGAGAATGTTGCGAGTTTGAAATTGCACGAGGGCTGCGGCTTTCGGGTAGTGGGGAGAAGAGAGCGCATTGGCAAACGAGACGATGCCTGGCGTGACACGCTCTTGTTGGAGCGACGGAGCACGCTCTGTGGTCTGAGTTGAATTTGGGGTGCGGGGACGGGTCGGCATTCCAAGAAGGAACTCGTGGCGGACGAAGATCGTACCCCTAACGATGAGCGCCAAAGACTACAGCCTCGAACTATTTTTCAAAGCCCTGGCCGATCGTACTCGTCTCCGGATTATTAATTTGTTGGGCGATGATGAGGTTTGTGTCTGCTTCTTTGTTGAGGTGCTCAAGACGAACCAACCGAAGATCTCGCGCCATCTCGCTTACCTGAGACGCGCGGGTTTGGTCTCTACTCGACGCGAAGGCAAGTGGATGCACTACCGCGTTGTCGAGCCACCTGATGCACAAGCGGCGAGGATTTTTAGCGAGGTGCGCGACTGGCTTGCGAAAAATCCAGAGATGCAACGCGACAAGGCCCGACTGACGAAGCTTTGCTATGCCACTCAACTTCCCATGACTTTACACAGGGCGCCCCGTCCTGCAAGTCTCGTGGCCTGAGCCGCCGATCGTTATCTGGAGAGACAGCTTAAGCGGAACGCAAACGCAAGACTGCTATTTCGGGGCGTACCCCTAGCCTCACTGGCAATCCAATCACACCAGTGCCACTGGAAACATAGAGGTGGGTATCACCCCGCCGGAATAGTCCATGAGCATACTTGAGGTCGCTCACGGCAAAGCGCGCCGGAGCGCCGAGGAACGGCAGATTGATTTGTCCTCCGTGGGTATGTCCACTTAAGACCAGCGACACATTACTGGTCTCTTCCAGTTCCAGGACGCGCGGCTGGTGGGAAAGCAAGACGGTGGCTGTCTCTTTCTTTAGCCCGTAGAAAGCACGCGAAAAATTGGCCGCGTTCCAGGTCCAATCATCGACTCCGGATAATTGCAACGCGTCTGGACCACGATACAAAGTTGTATTCGCATTGTTGAGAACCTTGATCTGATTTCGTTCCAGGGCGCGGGTCGTTAACTCCGGATCCGTGTAATGATCGTGATTCCCCAGCACTGCCCAGGTACCTTCAGGTGCTTTCAACGCGGCTAACGTCTCGGCACAGGGCTCGATGAAGCGGCGATATGAAGTAGTGTAATCGCCGGTGAGGACAAACATGTCAGGCTTGGTTTGTTGCGCGAGCTGTACCACGTTACGAATTTCATTCAGACCAACGATTTGGCTGTGGTGCACATCGGTGAGTTGGGTGATGCGAAACCCGTCGAAGCGTTCGGGCAAGTACTTGATGAAGACGTCAGTTTCAGAGACATAATAGCTATAAGGCTCAAGCAAACGAGCATAAGCCGACGTCGCGGAAACAGCGACGAGCGGAGCGCTAACAAGACCAGTTAGAAATTGGCGACGGGTGACGGCCACGGCGAGAATTCTATAACGGGAGTGACCGCTTCAAACAGCGTTGGCCTCAAATACTAACAGTCTAGCAATCCTAATTTCCTCTGGCCTTGGCTGAACCGTTCTTTCACTCCGGTAGGAGTGGAATGTTTATAGCCGGGCCACCCAATTTCCTTGATCACTCTGGTAGGAGTGACACGTTTCCAACGTTGCCAACCAAAACCATTTCACTCCGGGCGGAGTGAAGTTCTAGTTTTTGAATAGCAGCTATAAATATGCCACTCCTACCGGAGTGAAAGCCGCAAATATTTCGCGGAAAAACGGGTACGCCATTTGGCCGTGGTCGGAATAATTTGTACCTTCATTCCGCAAAAAAGCGCGGTTCCTTGACAATCTGAGACTCCCGACTAGAATTGGTCTTCGCCTGATTGCGGCACGGAGATGTGGCCGAGTGGCTGAAGGCGGCGGTTTGCTAAACCGTTAAGGGTCAAAAGCCCTTCACAGGTTCGAATCCTGTCATCTCCGCCAGAAATATCGCGACGAGTGGTAATTGACGACCGACAAGTACGAACCTTGTCTCGTGAGTCATTTGCCACTCGTTCATTTTTGGGAACCCGGTGAGCTTGCCTGGTTCACCATTGACTATGACCGTTCGCGTACGTTTCGCACCATCACCTACCGGTTACCTGCACATCGGCGCAGCTCGTGCAGCGCTTTTCAACTGGCTCTTTGCGCGCAAGACGGGCGGCGAATTCCTGTTGCGCATTGAAGACACCGATCTGCAGCGCTCGACTGCTGAATCGACGCGCTCAATCCTCGAAGGACTTGAATGGCTGGGTCTCGATCACGACGAAGAAGTTGTCTTTCAGTCGGCGAATGCGCAGCAGCATCGCGAGCGAGCCTTCCAACTCGTCGCCGAGGGCAAAGCCTATCGCGACTTTACACCGAAAGGAGAACGTGACGATGCCACAGCGAAACAAGGCATCGCAGAACGAGCTCGCGCTCAGTCCATCGCAGGGGTGGACCAACGAAGCAATCCCTTCCGCGATCTTCCGGCAGCGGAATCAGCGCGACGAGCTGCGGCCGGTGAACCATTTGCCGTGCGCTTAAAAGTACCGAACGCGGGCCAGACGAGTTTCAATGACATTGTCTATGGACCACAAGAGCGGTCTTACTCCGAAATCGAAGACCTGGTATTACTGCGTTCCGATGGACAGCCGCTTTACAACTTATCAGTCGTGATCGACGACATTGAAATGGGTATTACTCATGTGATTCGCGGCCAGGATCACCTGACGAATACTCATAAGCAGGTCTTGTTGTATGAAGCCCTGGGCGCTCCTTTGCCGCAGTTTGCCCACTTACCACTGATACTTGCGCCTAATAAAGGAAAGCTATCGAAACGTAAACACGGTGAAGTGGTGTCGTTGACTACCTATCGCGATCGAGGATTTGTCGCGGCTGCATTTCGCAACTTCCTGGCGTTGCTGGGCTGGTCACCACCGCCAGGCAAAGAGCTCCTCGATAAGCAGGAGTTGATAGAGAGTTTCTCACTGGAAGGGATCGGGCGCGCGAATGCGATCTTCAACTTTCAGGAGAATGACTCGCGACATTGGACGGACGACAAAGCGCTATGGATGAATGCGGAGTACATTCGGACCATGCCACTGGAAGAATTATTGCCAATGGTCAAGACCGAATTGCGAGCTAACAAACTCTGGCGCGAAGAGTATACGGATGAGGATCGTGAGTGGTTACTAAAAGCAGTAGATCTGATTCGCCAACGTTTCTTTACCCTCAAAGATTTCTCGTCGCTGGGCCGGGCCTATTTTTCCGACGACTTCGATTTCGAACCTGCGGCAGTCAACCAGAACCTGCTCATGGAACCGCGACTTAAGGAGCTCCTGCCCCGACTGGCTGACAAGTTGGAGGAGGTAGAGCCATTCAACGCCGAGACAGTGCAAGTCGCGTTACGTGCATTTGCGGAAGACTCCGGGGTAAAAGCCGGCTTACTGATCAACGGTTCGCGCACCATGTTGACCGGTCAGGCCGTTGGGCCATCGATGTTTGAGATCTTCGACATCCTGGGGAAAGAGCGCTCAGTGGACCGCCTGCGCAGTGGGATTCCCTGGTTCACAGGGTAGTTTTTCCCTTTATTTCCAGCTATTTTTTCTTTTCTGCTGACAACCTTCGCGCTAAAGAATTAGACTTGACGAACTCCCGACCACTTTGCCCTATTGTCATCTCAAGCCTAACCGACGCTCTCCCAAGCGTGATTTTCAAGGAATAAGGAGCTAAGTCTATGACGACTAGATTTGTTCTGCCTGTTTTGTTGTTGCTGGTTTTGGCCGCTGCGGCACTTGCCCAGAACACCAATTCATCTGCAACCACTCCCCCGCGGCCGCGCACAGCGGCTACTCCAACCCAGACAAAGACGGCGCCGAAAACAACGGACACCGAGAAACCAAAGACCACTACCACTGCGCCGAAGCCGGTGGCGAAGAAGCCGGCGATCGCGCCGCCAACCGAAGCTTCAGGTTCGCAAGCTGTGGTAGCTGCTTTCCATAGTTTGCTGGATGGTATTCGGCACGCGGACGTAGGAGCCGTCACCGCCGTCTACTGGAATTCACCACGATTGGTGCTCTTCAACAACAACGGCTCAGTAACCAGGGGCTGGGACCAGGTGAAGAAGAATCGAGCGAGTTCCTATCCGGAGTTGAAGGATGTCAAGCTCGACATCAAAGATGAAGCGTGGACGATGATGGGTCGAGATGGGGCCGTGGTGACGTGTCTTTGGACGCAGTCGCAAACCTACAAGGGCACACCCGAGACAGCATCAGGGCGAATGACTTTAGTCTTCAAACGATTCGGCAACGCCTGGAAAGCGATCCACTTGCATACTTCGCCTGACGCCCCCAACCCGGCCAGCGTCCTGCCTTCGGAGCAAGCCCCAAAGAGTTCACCAACTCCGACTCCATAAAATAGCGAACCCGGAGCGGCAGCGACGGGATGGGACGATCAACCCGCCAACTTAACTCTCTTGCGCAGAGAGTTAATTCCCTAGCGAGTTGATCGTCCCATCCCGTCGCTGCCTAAAGCCCGCTACCCAACTGATTGCCACTCCTCCGAGAATTGCCAGAAAGGGAAATAGTTCAACCACATAACGTGGCTCCGGGTTTTCCAGGGTCGCAAAGAACCCGAGGCGCAGCAACATCAGCAAACCTGCCAGTAGCACCCAACGTCGCGTAGCAAAATTCCGCGTGCACCAGAGAATGATGGCACCGGCAACGCCAAGAATCGTATAGAGCCAGGTCAAGCCAACAAACAGAGGCAACCAATACTGTTGGTGCCCGGCGTAGTCGAGATCATCAAGTGGCAGTAAGTCGCCCTCGAATGGATAGTATTGAGAGTGGGTATCGAACCAAAGTGAACCTGCTCGTTTGATCGGAAGTACCAGGTAGTAACGAAGCGGTGAACGAGCAATTCTTTCGCGGGCGATCTGGGCAAACTGCGCATCGATCTCGGGAGTCATTTCCACATCGGTACTTGCTTCTTCACTCGCTGGTTGATCACTCTCCTCTGCTTCCTCTCCTGACTCGGTTGCCGGAGTGGGTGCAGGAGTCGGGCTTGCCGCCGGCGTACTTTGCGGAGTTGGCGTCGGCGCACTCGGCGTCCCGGCAGCATCATCGTCAGGCGGATGATTATATTTCGTGATCAACTCTTCGACTCTATCGCGCTCTTCGTCAGAGTCGAAGGCCTCATCAGGAAGATCATCCATGCTTATTTGGGCCGAGTCTAACGACCAAAGCAGGGGGCCAATATAGCGGCCATCGCTTATCCAACTACGCAACCAGGCCTGGTATCCACGAGGGACAAACTCGCCAGGCATCTCGCCGTGTGCTGGTGACAATGGTTGAAAGAGGTGAAAGACTCGTTGATTGCGAATGGTCCAGGGAACCAGGACCAGGCAGAACGCGAGCGAGAATATAGCCGCGGCGAAGAAACCATTGGTAAGACTCGCCCAACGCGGAACCCTGGTATCTCGCAGCTTATTTACCAGCGCGCAGATGACAATCGTGGAGCCAATGGCTGCGGCGAACAAGCCACTGTCTGGCCGGAAGAGCACGGCGGTTCCAGCTGTCAGACCCGTGAAAGTCCATAAGAGCAGAGCGCGCTTCCTATTAGTTGATTGGAAAGCCAACGTTGCCAGCAGACACATGGTCACTGCCAGAAAGCTGGTGATCACCTCGGTGAGAATTGTGCTGACGTAGATAGCCGTAAAGGGACAAAGCGCAGCCAGTAACAGCGCCCCCAGGGCAGCCGAAACTTTTCGCTGTTCGTAAGGAACCCAAAGAAAGGCAATCAACGCAACCAGGGCACAGGTTGCGGTATCAATGAAGGCCTGGGCAATCCTGACTGCGGTGTTGTTTCCATGACCGAAGACTGCATAGAACCCGGCCAGGAAAAGTGGATAACCTGGAAGACGAATGAACGAAGGGAGAAACGGCGGTTGGCTGGCGTGTGAGTAGACGTGCTGCTCTAGCACGTTACGGGCGATCTGCGCGTAGACGCGACCATCGTCAGGGTTATCATTAGGCAGTCGTAGTGCTATGAAGAGGCGAAAGCCAAAGGCAATGACCAGCAGCAAGGCACACGCGAACCATACTCGGCGGCGGCGCGAGATCTGTTTCATTCAGAATTAGGGCTGTGCTTCAGCAGTTGCTTTCCGCTCCAGTTTGCCCCAGCCAACAACCGGCCCACGCAAGGCCATCGCCACCGATTTGATCATCACGTAGTACATCACCTGGCGATAACAAAAGCGCTGCAGGAAGAGCCACCATAGCAGGCGCCAGCGCTCGCGCTTTTCCAGTATGAAAGCGAAGCAGGCTGCGACCCAGTCAATGGCCAGAAACAAAGCGTAATAGAAGAGCACTTGTTGCAAGTTGGTCGAGGAATAGCCGGTTGGTTGCTGCAAAAAATCGAGCCCAGCCGAGACCAACGTATAGACCAGCATGAGGTCCATCACGGGAGAGATCAGGGGAAACAGAATCTGGAAAATCCAAACGTTGGGCATGGCAATAAAGCCCAACGTGCCGTACCGTGGCCGGAACAAAGCATCATGATGTTTCCACATGCACTGCAGAGTTCCGTAGGCCCAACGAAAGCGTTGTCGCGCAAGGGTTCGCAAAGAATCGGGCGCTTCGGTCCAGGCGACGGCATTCTCTTCATAACCGATCTTGTAACCGAAGCGGCGGATCTGGAGGGTTAGATCCTGGTCTTCAGCCAGCGTATCAGCAGGAAAACCGCCGGCCCTCTCGAGCAGATCGCGACGCCAGGCGCCGACCGCACCGGGCACCACGGTGATGCAATTCAGACTGGCGAAAGCGCGCCGGTCCATGTTCTGCGAAGTGATATATTCCAGCGCCTGCCAGCGCGTTACGATGTTGGTGCGGTTGCCGACCTTGGCATTACCAGCGATTGCTCCCATTTGTGGATCGTGGAAGCGGTGGGCCAACTCTCCAATCGTTTGTGGCGCAAACAAGGTATCAGCATCGAGAGCGATGATGATTTCGCCTTTTGCGTGGCGCAGACCAGTGTTCAGTGCCTCTGCCTTCCCGGCGTTTGCTTCGGTGAACAGTCGGAC
>DATFRK010000390.1:0-9339 GCA_035263325.1 Pyrinomonadaceae bacterium
ACTGAAACGACGCGATCGCGCTTCAGGTTTTCTCACTCCCACCTTTGGCGGTTCCGGAGCGAAAGGCTTTCGCCTTTCCACTGCTTACTATCAAACTCTTGGCCGCTCAGCGGACTTCACTTTTCGCAGCGACATCTACACCCAGCGCGGGCTCGGGATTGGAGGGGACCTGCGCACCCGGGCGAATGCGCGCTCGTTTTTTAATGCCGGCTTCTACACGGTGAAGGATCGGATCTTTGGTCCCGGCCCAGATGCGGAACATCCGGATCAAGGTGGATCGAGTTTTTATGTTGATGGCGTGCACTATTTTAGAAACGGGTTCACAGCCGCTGCTGACGTCAACATCACCTCGAACCTTGCATTCCGGCAGGTCTTCTCGGACAACATTCAGCAAGCTATCTCGCCAGAAGAGACTTCGCAGGTCTTCATCACCAAAGACGTTAACGAATACAGTTACAATTTCCTGGCGCGCACGCAGGTCACGTCCTTGACCAACGTCCGGATTCGCATTCGTGAACTGCCCAGTGTGACAATCGATAAGCGACCGTCACCTTTGAGTTTTCTCAAAAAACTTCCGCTTTACTTTTCGTTCGAAGGTTCCGCCGATGGAGTTAGTCGTAAAGAAACGGTTGAGGACCCGATACAGTTTCCCATCGATGTGGGGGGCGATCCGATTGTCACACCGTCGATCGTGCAACGGCTGGACTTCCATCCGAATTTTGCGTTGCCGTTGAATTTTGCTGGTTGGACCGTCACGGCCAGCGGCGGTGGTCGCGTCACTTTTTATTCCAACTCGCTCGATCCCACTACCCGAGACGTGTTGAGCCGCAATCTAACGCGAGCCTATGGTGAGTTTGAACTCGACGTGCGGCCTCCGGCACTGGCGAAAGATTATTATCATGGCAACCACGCTTTCTTCTTCCGCCATGTGATTGAACCTTATGTTACCTATCGCAAGGTGAGTGGCATTAACAATTTCGATCGCATCATTCGCTTCGACTATATCGACGCGGTGGCTGACACGAATGAGATTGAGTTTGGGGTGGCGAACCGTTTCTTCACTCGCCGCTCCACGGAGAACGTGAGCGACGCGGCGCTAAAAGCGACCAAGGCCGGCGAGAAAGCTCCCTTGGCTAGCCAGCCTTACGAAGCACTTACGATCACCGTTCGGGGTAAGTACTTCTTTGATCCGTTCTTCGGCGGTGCGCTCATTCCCGGCCGGCGCAACCAGTTCTATCCGATTGATACTCTTTCCGGCTTCAGTTTCGGTGGGGTTCCCAGGCGGTTCTCACCGGTCAATGTCGATATGCGTTATCGTCCCCGGAGAACTCTCCTGGCGGACTTCCGCACTGATGTTGACACGAGTGGCGGCGGGTTGCGGGCGATCTCTTCAACCTTTGGCCTCAACAAAACGCTGGTCCAAATCTTTCAGAGCTTCTACTACACGCGTACGATTGAGTTGGTACCCAGCCAGCAGCAATTTGCTGACTCTCGCGGTCTCGAGGCGGGAACCTTACGCGGCTCACAGTGGGGACCGTCGGCATTTATCGGCAATCGGAATAAAGGGTTCTTTGGCGGCGCTTCGTTCTTCTTTGACTTTCAGAAGCGTCCCGGAAGAGGTGATAGCTCATTGATCGGTTCGACCACTACCCTCGGCCACAGTTGGGACTGTTGTGCGGTCACCGCCCAGTTTTCCAGTTTCAACGTTGGACTGCGCAAGGAAAATCGCCTCACCTTTGCTTTTCGCCTGAACGGTATCGGCACGTTTGGTACTGAGCAGTTTGGGCAACATTTCAGATAGACGCCAACAGAAGCTCCACCACAAGATACCGCCGGGCTCGAGCCAGGGTCTCACTTTCAACCTAACACGATGTCTCACTTCTCTTCGAGATACCACCGCGCTTTAGCCGGTGGAGTTTCACGTTCGACCTAATCAGATGTCTCGCTTCTTTTCGGAGATACCACCGCGCTTTAGCCGGTGGAGTTTCAGGTTCAACCTAGCTCGTCGTTCTTCCATGCGCGAGATAAGGTGAAAGTTGAAGCTCCACCGGCTAAAGCGCGGTGGTATCTTGCAGAATCGCCAGGTGGTTACCTGTCAGACTCATTTAGGCGTCGTGACCGCACTCCAAGACAACTCTCCTCAGCAAAACTTCATCATTGACAGTGTTGATAGGTCGCTTTAGATTCTAAAGTGTCAAGTCGGAGCTGATGCAGTTAACCCGACCCAGTGCAGTTTCCAGCTAATAGCCTTGATGCCCCGTAGGTATGCTTTTCCTCGCGCAAATTTCCCGACAGCTTGAAAGATAGTCGAGAACCCACACGAACGAATCAGTTTTATTCTTAAGGTTTTACTAATCTCCATCAATCACAGCCTGTTCGGACCCTGAGCCCACCAGACAAGAAGGAGAGCGAATGACAAAGCAGAAGAGCAGCAAGCGAGCTAGTTCCAGCTCGCGACGAAGACCGGCGCTCAAGTCGGTGATCTTTGTGGCAGTTGTGCTGGCCATCGCCGGCGTAACTGTCATTGCCCGACAAGTGAGCAAGACCAACGTTGCCAGGAGTGTCGCACCGGCCCTGGTCACGAGCACCAAGTCGCCAACCGCGGTGACACCCAAGTACGTGACGGTGAAGGTAGCCGGCCGCGACGTGCAGGTCGACAGTCAAACCGGGCAGATAAGACAGTTGACTCCAGAGGAGGCGAAGCAATTGGCTGACGGACTCAAAGGAATGCTCAATAAGTCGACGGACGGGCTGGTACAGGAACAACACCCGGATGGCACTGTCTCGATGGATCTACAGGGACGATTTCAGAACGTGACTGTGGCGAAGATAAATCCCGATGGCACTGTGACGCAGTCGTGCGTTGACAGTCCGGAAGCTGCTGCTTCGTTCTTCGGCATCGATCCAAAATTGGTGGGCGCAAATCCCTCCACGCCAATTAAGCAAGCCACTACTCCAGTACGGAAGCAAAACCAATGAGTAAGAGATCACTAATACGATTTCACGGCGCAATACTCGCAGTTGCGTTGGGACTCATTGCGACTCCCTCCGTGTTCGCGGGCGCCAACATAGTCATTCAGAATAACGATGGCGCGGGCGTTGGTTTCAATGACAATACTCCGGCTGCTCCAGTTGGCGGTAACAATGGCACTACGGTGGGCCAACAACGTTTGATTGCGTTTCAGTTTGCCGCGAGTGTTTGGGGCGCAACGCTTGATAGCGTTCCCACAATTACGATCCAGGCCAGTTGGGCTGCGTTGCCGTGTACCGCAAACTCAGGCACGCTAGGATCTGCAGGCACTGTTAACATTTTTCGTAACTTCCCCAACGCTCCGTTCCCAAACACCTGGTACGGCGGCGCGCTCGCAAACAAGCTAGCGGGAAGTGATCTGAGTAATGGGAACGCGGAGATAAGTGCCCAGTTCAACCTCAGTGTTGGTGGCCCAACTTGTTTGACCGCGAGTCCGTGGTATTACGGTCTCGATAACAATCACGGCGCCGGCGTCGACCTGGTCACTGTGTTGTTGCACGAGTTCAGTCATGGATTGGGATTCCAAACCTTTACTAATTCTTCAACTGGAGTACAGAACGGCGGTTTCCCGAGTATCTTCGATAGATTCTTGCTGGATAACACCACCGGTAAGACCTGGGCCCAGATGATTGATAGCGAACGCGCTGCCTCAGCGATCGCCGTCAACCATCTCGTATGGTCTGGCCCATTTGTCGTAGCTGACGTGCCGAGTGTCTTGTCAGCTACGCCTACTCTGCGCATCAATTCGCCGCCAGGGATTGCGGGTAATAAACAGATCGGGACGGCGGAGTTTGGACCACCACTATCCTTTCCCGGAATAACAACTACCGTCTCAGGCACATCACCGGCAGACGGGTGTACCGCGATTAGCACTAATCTGTCTGGAAAGATTGCCTTCATTGATCGCGGCACGTGTAACTTCACGGTCAAGGTGAAGAATGCCCAAAATGTGGGAGCGCTCGCCGTGATTATTGGCAATGTAGCGTCGAGTGTGAATCCAGATATTCCGCCGGGCCTGGGTGGGACGGACCCTACAATCACAATTCCTTCGGTGGGAATCGCACAAACCGACGCCAATGCGATCCGGGGACAACTGGCAAATAACATTAATGCCTCGCTGTTTGCAGATATTTCAACGTTTGCTGGTGCCGATGCAGGGAATCGAGTGCTGATGTTTACTCCTAACCCGTTCCAATCGGGCTCGTCAGTTTCGCACTACGACACTACTGCTTTTCGCAATCTGTTGATGGAACCAAACATCAGCGATGATCTGACCCACAGTGTGACTTCGCCGCAGGATCTTACGTTCGACTTGATGCGCGATATTGGCTGGGTTTCGGCCGCCGCTTCGAACTTACAGTTCAGTGCCTCGAACTACCCGGTTAACGAGGCAGCAGGGAGCGTAACGATCACAGTACAAAGAACCGGGGACACTTCAGGGACGGCTAGTGTGGCCTACAGCACCGCCGACCTGGACAACTTTACGGTTGGTTGCGGCGCTGTCACCGGCAACGCATTTGCTCGCTGCGACTTTGCCACCAGTGTCGACACTTTAACGTTTGCTCCTGGGGAAACAACAAAGGCTTTCCAAATACCGATCATTAACGACTCACTGGCAGAAGGACCGGAAACATTCCAGGTAGTGCTCAGTAATCCAACCGGCGCAAACCTGGTATCACCCTCGACCGCCACTGTGACCATCACTGACGACGACGGGGTGACCGGACCAAATCCGATCTTCACCACGCCGTTCTTTGTGCGGCAACAGTATCTCGACTTCCTGTCGCGCGAACCGGAAGTGGGTGAACCGTGGTCGGCAGTACTCAACGGCTGCTCGGATGTGAATAACAATCCGGCCTGCGACCGCGTCACTGTTTCGGGCGCGTTCTTTGGGTCGCCGGAATTTCAGTTGAAGGGCTACTTCGTCTACCGCTTCTACAAGGTAGCGCTCAATCGGTTGCCGCTCTACACGGAGATCGTGGTTGATATGCGGGCGGTGACGGGGCAGACCCCGGCGGACGTGTTCGCGAAGAAGGCGGCGTTTACGAATGCGTTTGTGCAACGCCCGGATTTCGTGGCTGCATTAGGCGCGCTTCCTAACGACCAGTATGTGAACACATTGATGGGCCGCTACACTTTGACGCAGATCACCACGCCTGACCCGGCGAACCCGGACGGCACTACCAAGGTGACGCTGAGCAGCACCGATTTGATAAACCGATTGAATGGTGTAGGCGGGACCTTGACGCGGGCGCAGGTGTTGCGGGCCATTGCGGACTCGGACCAGGTGGTCAATTTGGAATTCAACCAGGCATTTGTAGCGATGCAGTACTTTGGGTATTTGCGTCGCAACCCAGATCCAACTGGCTTTCAATCCTGGCTGACGTTCCTGAACGGACATCCGAATGACTCGCGCACGATGGTGAATGGTTTCGTAAACTCGGCAGAGTATCGTCTGCGGTTTGGGCCGAACCCGTAACCATCCGCAGATTACGCAGATTACACCGAACAAATCAGAGAGGTGGAGTTGAACATTTCCTTCGCCTCGCTGTTGAGACGTCTCGTCTGTCCTCAAGAGTGATGGCATAGCGGCCCTGAACTGTCTGGATGATCTGTGTAATCTGCGTAATCGGTGGATCGTCCGGGACAGATTGGTATATATTCACCTCGCCTAAAAGTTTCAAGCGATCATACGGGGAGTTCGTCGTCTTCAATTTTGACCACGTCACGCGCTTAGCTCTCCCAAGCTTGGCTCCGAAATAAAGTACCTAAATTCAAATCAAGAGAAGCCTTAAAAGGAGAGCCTTTTCATGTTGAGTTCTCTTATCCCACACCAGGGACGAACGCAGATCGTGCTCACTCTTATTCTCGGTCTGCTGGTAATCGGAATCATTGCTTTTCCTTCCCACTCACGCGCCAAACTCCAGCTCGCCTCGCAAACGAAACCCCGTGAGAAAAAATTGAGACGACCTTTTAAGCCAGGCGTGGTGCTGGTGCGGTTCAGGAGCGAATCGATCGCCCAGAACCGATCGGGTTCGGCCATGCTGCCAACCAGGGAAGGTGTCCTGGTGCCAATGAAAATTGAAAGCTTCCGCGGCGCAAGTTTGGTTGAAGGACTAAGAGTGGCCCGCGTTGCTGCCGAGGACACTTCCAAGGCTCTCGACGCCCTGAGAAGTCAGCCCGAAGTACTCTATGCAGAGCCTGACTACATCTTTCACAAGGAAGTTACTCCGAACGATCCCTGTTTCCCGACCAACAGCCTTCCTCCATGTCAGTCTAAGAGCCTTTATGGTCTGGCAAAGATCGGAATGCCTACCGCCTGGAACACGACGACGGGAAGTAGCAACGTAGTGATCGGGGTAGTTGACCAGGGAATCTTCTTCGGACATGAAGATTTGTCGGCCAACAAGTTCGTTAATCCGGCACCGGGATCTCTGGCTGGCTTTACCGGCGATGTGAATGGTTACAACTTCGTTGATAACAACGGCACGATCTTCAGTGGAATCACAACTGAAGATCACGCCAGCCATGTTGCCGGGATCGCCGGCGCGGTAGGCAACAATAGCCTGGGAGTGGTCGGGGTGAACTGGACTACCCGGCTCATGTCGTTGCGATTTCTGGATGAAGATGGGTTTGGCGACACAATCGATGCTATCGACGCCTGCAACTATGCCAAGCAGATGCGCGATCTCTGGGTGGCCAATGGCTCGAACAACAGCAAGGGGGCCAATGTTCGCGTCCTAAACGCCAGCTTTGGCGGCGGCGGCTTTACCCGGGCGTTCCAGGATTCGATTACCAGCTTGAATACCTCCGGCATCCTGGTGGTTGCCGCTGCCGGCAACATCGACACTGCCACTCCCGATGCCGACAACGATCTCGTGCCGCACTATCCCTCGAGCTATGAAGGACCAAATGTCATTGCTGTAGCGGCAACGGATTCGACCGACAGCCTTACGTCTTTCTCGCACTTCGGTGCCGCCAGTGTCGACCTCGGTGCTCCCGGCTTTGAGATCCTCAGCACCGTGCCATACGACGCCGGCCACCCAACCAAGTACACATTTTTTAGTGGTACTTCCATGGCTGCCCCGCGCGTCGCGGGTGCCGCGGCCCTGCTTTGGGCGCAGAACCCGAACCTGACACCGCAGAAAGTGAGGGACCTGCTCATATTGAATGGCGATGTCGCTCCATCGTTAGTGGACAAGACACTCAGCGGTCGTCGTCTGAATGTTGCTAACAGTCTTCAATCTTTGGCCGAGGCTGATGTGACTCCGCCAGGGGCGGTAACAAATCTTCATATCAACTCGCAAACTGGACGCACTATTAACATCGGTTGGAATGCCTCGGGCGATGATGCTGCTGCAGGACAGGCATCGCTATATCAAGTCACGTTTACGGACCAGGCAACGAACGTGGTGTATTCCCTGAAAGGAGTTGTCCCTGTTACCTCAGGCGCGGCCCAAAGTACAACTGTTAAGCTGCCGTATCGTCGGACCAGCGGCAACATCGTCGTTCACGCCTTCGACAACGTTGGTAACGAAGGAACCCAGGCCTCAATTCCGGTTACTGTGCCTTTGGCTGCCGGTGATCCCTATGTCACCAGCCTCGGCAATCCGGGCGGACTGTCAACTAGCGGTTCACGTGTCGATATCAACGCCGATGATGCTTACAGTGACTTTCTGTTGCCTTTTCAGTTCCCCTACTTCGGGCAGACCTTCAACACGGTAACGATCTCCACCAACGGCAACCTGTATTTCTCAACTCCGCCGTTCAAAGATGATGGAACCTCCGCCGCGGATGTGCAGAGCTCGGCCATCGATCTCTCGAGTTTCGCGATGATTGCCGGGCTGTGGGATGACCTTGATCTACGAGATTCAGTGCGCGCCGACGCGGGCGTCTACATAACTCAAAGTGCCAACTCAGTTATCTTCCGTTGGCAAGGAAAGCCTTGTAACGATAACGGCATCCAGTGCACCGGCGGGTCGGATGTGAACTTCGAAATCGAATTGCGGTCGGATGGGACCATCAAGAGCCGGTACGGTAGCGGCAATGTCTCTCTAAGACCTGCTGCGGGAATTTCCATCGGGGAACGCGATGCTTACGTGATTCCGACACATACTTCGGAGACGCCAATCAACCTTACGAATGCGCAGGAGATACAATACACGCCGCGTACGCTGGCGGCCCAGTCGGTGCAGTTTTCCCAACCTAACTACGGAGTCAGTGAGGCCGGTGCGAATCCGACCGTGACGATTACGGTGACGCGTACGGGTGACACTTCCGGGACTTCAACTGTCGACTACAAAACCACTGATACCGACACGTTTGCCGTTGGCTGCAGCGACACTGTAGCCAACAATCACGGTGCCTTTGCCCGCTGCGACTTTGCGACCAGTTTGGATACGTTAACTTTCGCACCTGGAGACACGATCAAGACTTTCAAGGTACCGATCATCAACGACTCGATAGCCGAAGGGGACGAGACGTTCTCCGTGGTACTTAGTAATCCAACCGGTGCCGCTCTTGGCACACCATCAACCGCCACCGTCACCATCGCAGACGACGACACCGTGACTGGGCCAAATCCGATCTTCACTACGCCCTTCTTTGTGCGGCAACACTACCTCGACTTCCTGTCGCGCGAACCGGAAATAGGAGAGCCATGGTCGGCCGTGCTCAACAATTGTTCGGATGTAAACAACAATCCAAACTGCGATCGGATAACGGTGTCAGGCGCTTTCTTTGGCTCACCGGAGTTTCAATTAAAAGGCTACTTCGTTTATCGCTTCTACAAGTTGGCGTTCAATCGACTACCGCTGTACACGGAAATAGTCGCTGATATGCGGGCTGTAACCGGCCAAACACCGGCCGAGGTGTTTCAAAAGAAGGGGGCATTCACGAATGCCTTTGCCCAACGGGCGGAGTTTGTGACTGCCTTCGGAGCGATGTCTGACGCGGCGTTTGTGACAGCGTTGATGAACCGCTACAACCTGACCCAAATCATAACGCCAGATCCGGCCAACCCGGATGGTCCAAACAAAGTGAACCTGACCACTGCAGATTTAACCAATCAGTTAAATGCGTTGACCTTGACGCGACCGCAAGTGTTGCGTGCGATAGGCGATTCCGATCAGGTGTTCACGCAGGAATTCAACCAGGCATTTGTGGCGATGCAATACTACGGTTACTTGAGGCGGACGCCGGAGCCGACTGGCTACAACGCGTGGCTCACTTTCCTAAATGCCAATCCGAATGATTCCCGGACCATGGTGAACGGCTTCATGAACTCGGCGGAATACCGGCTGCGATTT
>DATFRK010000391.1:0-11785 GCA_035263325.1 Pyrinomonadaceae bacterium
AGGATCAACGCCCGCGAATACTCTTTGGGCCAACTGGTCGTTAATAATGACTGTACCGGGCGCGTCGGCATTGTCTTGCTCGGTGAAGTCGCGCCCGTGTAACAACGGAATTCCCAGGGCGCGAAAATAGTTGGGACTCACCACTCGATAGTCCGCGATTGGCCCATCGTCTTCCTTGGCTCGTCCCTCGATCTCAAGATCGCGGTCACTGTTACCCGGTGTAAGTGGCAGCCGTGAGATCGCTCCGACAGTTTCCACACCTGGAGTTGCCTGCAACTCGCCAATCAGCTTATGGAAAAACTCTGCCTGCTGTTTCTTCTCCGGATACTTTGTGGGCGGAAGAGTGAGTCTCACCGCCTGAACTGCTTCTGTTTGGAAGCCCGGCTTGACCTGCAGCACGCGAATGAAGCTCTTGATCATTAAGCCTGCGCCCACCAGCAAGATCAGTGATAGGGCCACCTCGGACACTACCAGGAGCCGGCGAGCCCGATGGCGTGACGGTGCAGTGCCTGCGCTACGGCCCGACTCTTTCAGGGATTCATTTACGTCTTCGCGCGAAGCCTGTAAGGCTGGAAGCAAACCAAAGCAGATGCCGGTCAGGAAGGAAAGTCCCAGCGTAAAAAGCAGCACGCTCAGGTCGAAGCGGGTTTCAGCCAGGCGCGGGACACCGGTGGGCACCAGCGCTAACAACGGGCGCATGGCCCACAGGGCCACCAGCAAACCAAGAACGCCACCTACCAAAGTTAGCAACAAGCTTTCCGTCAACAATTGGCGAATCAAGCGGCCGCGGGTTGCTCCCAACGCCTGGCGAATAGCGATCTCCTTGTAGCGTGAGGCGCCTCGAGCCAGCAGCAGATTGGCAACGTTGGCCCCGGCGATGAGCAGAACAAAACCAACTGCTGCGAAGAGAACCAGCAAGGTACGACGTACTTCGCCGACCACTTGTTCGCGCAAGGACGACACTATTACGCCACGACCCTTGTTGCTATCTGGGTATTGTTGCGCCAGGCGGCTGGCAACCGTGTTCAGATCCGCTTGTGCTTGCTCAATCCTGACGCCGCTCTTCAGCCGGCCGATCACTTCGAGATAACCGCTACCCCGGTCCTGCGTCATATCGGCTGTCGGTCGCAGCGTGTGCTCCGGCACTTTGGATCTAGGCGGAACCCACAACTCGACTCGATCGGGAAAGTCGAAGTTGGGCGGCATTACACCAACCACCGTCAACTCTCGGCCATTGATGTTGAGTTTCTTACCGATGACTGACGAATCCGCTGCGAAGCGACGCAGCCAGACGCTGTAACCGATAACCACTTGTGAGCTGCCAGGTCCTTCATCTTCCGGCAAAAAGGTGCGGCCCAGGAGTGGCTGTACCTTAAGCACTGTGAACAGATTGCTGTTAGCAATCACGCCTGGCATACGCTCAGCATGATCGGTACCGGTGACGCTGAAGTTTTCGTAGCGATAGGCTGTCAGGCCGGAAAAAGTCTGGTTCTGATCACGCCAGTCGAGGAAGTTTCCGGCCGTCACCGCTTCGGAATTTCCCTTGAGCAGATTTCTTTCCCGGAGCACGACGAGTTCGTCCGGCTGCGGATACGGCAATGGTCTAAGCAGCACCGCGTTAACCACGCTGAAGATCGCAGTGTTGGCGCCGATACCGAGGGCAAGCGTCACGATCGCGATGATAGTGAACGAACGATGCTTTACTAAGCTTCGTACTCCGTAGCGTATGTCTTTGAGAATGGCTTCCATCTCTTGAATTTTCGATTGTTGATTTTTGATTTTTGATTTTGTTCTTTGTTAGTGGTTAGTGGTCAGTTGGTCAATAGTCAGTCGATAGGTCTAATAGGTCGTATAGGTCCTATTAACTACTGACTACTGACCACTAACAAAGAACCAAATCAAAAATCAAAAATCGCAATTCAAAAATGAATTCACTCACTCCTCAGCGCCACCAACGGATCGACTCTCGTGGCTCGCCGGGCCGGGATGTAACACGCAACAAACGCCACTGCCGCCAACAATGCTGCAACTGACACAAATGCCAGGGGGTCTTTCGCACTGACCTCAAACAGTAGCGAGGCCAGCAACCGCGTTAACGCAAATGCGATCAGCGCACCAATGGCAATACCTGTTAACGCCAACACCATTCCTTCCCTTAAGACAAGGGCCAGCACTTGCTTCGCTCCTGCGCCCAGGGCCATCCGTACTCCAATCTCATGAGCGCGCCGCGACACCGAATACGACATCACGCCATAAATGCCGACCATCGACAAAACCAGGGCCAATAATGCGAATAGCCCCACGATCAACATCGAGAACCGTGGTTGGGCCACCGAAGCGCCAAACACCTGGCCCATGGTTTGAATGTGAGTAACGGGCACGTCCTTATCAATTGCCCTTACTTCCGCGCGTACCGCGCCGGCAACGACGATCGGATCGCCAACCGTGCGGACCAATACCGTCATGCCGCCATTCGGCGCCTGCAAGTTTGGCATGTACATCGCGGGACGTGATTCAGCCTCGAGAGACGTCTGCTTGATGCTGCCAACCACACCGATTACTTGCCGCGGATTTTTTTCAAAACCAATCCTAAATCGTTTGCCCAGCGGTTCTTCGCCTGGCCAACAGCGCCGGGCCAGGATGTCGTTGATGATGACTACCGGAGTTGAGTCTTTGTTGTCTTGCTTGGTGAACTGACGTCCTTGCAAGAGAGGGATCTGCATTGTGGCAAAGAAATTCGGTGTGACTGTCGTGTAGTCTGCTTCCGGACGCTGCAGGTCGGGAACCGACTCTTTCCCTTCAAGAATCAAGTCAGTACTTTCAAAGGCGCCCGACAGTGGTAGCGATACCACCGCCGCTGCACTGGTCACGCCTGGCAACGCTTCGAGGCGCTCAATAAGCTGTTGGAAGAAGGCGGTTTTTTCCTCGTCCTTTACGTATCGCGAGGGCGGCAGAGACGGCAATTCAACTTCCATGGTGAGGATCTTGTTGGGATTGAAACCGGGTCTGACCTCCAGCAGACGCACAAAACTCTTCAGCAACAACGCCGCGCTAACCAATAGGACCAGGGCCAGCGCGACTTCAGACACGACCAGCAGACTACGCAAACGATTCTGATGCAGTCCTGACGTCGTTCCGCGTAACCCTTCTTTGAGTGACTGGTTAAGATCAACTCGAGAGGTCCGCAACGCCGGAATTAGACCAAACACAACACCAGTCGCGATCGACACGACCAGGGTAAAGAGCAAAATGCGACCGTCAACGCTCACATCGTGAATGCGCGGGACGTCTTCCGGGATCAGCGATACGAGTAACGAGTTACCCCAAACAGCCAACAAGAGTCCGAGCGCGCCACCGGTCAGCGACAGCAGCAGACTCTCAATTAATAGTTGACGAATCAGGCGGATGCGGCCGGCGCCAAGGGCGGCGCGAATGGCCAGTTCCTTTTGCCGCGAAGTGGCTCGCGCCAACAAGAGATTGGCGATGTTTGCGCAAGCGATCAGCAGGACGAAAGCTACTGTGGCTAGCAGCACGAGCAGAAGCTTGCGAATCTTACCTACCATCTGCTGGTGCAGTGGCAGGACGTTGAGGGTGTAATCCACCGTGCCGAGCGGCAGGTTCTTTTGCAGCGCGCGCAGTTCGGTCTCGGCCTGGAGTGGAGTAACACCTGGTTTGAGACGGCCGATGACCGCCAGGTTCAAGTTGCCAAGTCGTTGCTTTTCTTCGTTCGTGAACGACAGCGGCATCCAGACGTCGTTTTGCAGGGCAAACTGTAGGCCCGGAATCATATTTGCCCCACCGGGAAACTGAAATCCCCGCGGCATCACCCCTATGACCATCACGCTTTCGCCGGTGAGCGTAATAGTTTTACCGATGACATTGGCATCGCCACCAAAGTGTCTTTGCCACAGGCCGTGGCTAATGATCGCCACCGGCGCGCGATTGGGCAGGTCTTCGTCGGCTGAGAATGAACGGCCCAGGATCGGACTGACTCCGATCGCCGGGAAGAAGTCTGCCGAGACGCGGGCACCGCGCAGTAGTTCAGGCTCGCCACTACTGGTCAGGTGCCAGGTCCAGGTTCGAAAAGCCGCAAAACTCTCGAACGACTTAGTCTGATCTTTCAGGCTTACAAAATTGCCCGCGGAGTTCGGTAACTTGTCGCTGGCCTGCGCCATTTTTGCGAGATAGCCCCACACCATCACCACCCGTTCGGGATCCTTGAAGGGCAGTGGTCGCAATAGAGTTGCGTTAACGACACTAAAGATGGCCGTGTTGGCGCCGATGCCGAGGGCTAAGGTGAGTACGGCGATGGCCGCGAAGGCCGGATGCTTCAGTAACGAGCGCGCTGCGTATTGGAGTTCTTTGAGAAAAATGTCAATCATTTTAGATTTCTTGTCTTTTGTGCTTTGTTCTTAGTTCTTTGTTTCTTGAAATCGATTAGATCTCCCCACCACAACCTAAGAACAAAAGCACAAAGAACAAGGCTCTTTTTATTCGTACCGCAGCGCCACCAGGGGATCGATTTTCGTCGCCCGCCGCGCGGGCAAGTAAGACGCAATAAACGCAACTACCACCAGTGACAGCGACACGATCACGAAAACTGTCACGTCGTAAGTGCCGACACCAATCAAAAGTGATGACAAAACTTTCGCGAGTGCGACTGCCAGTACCAGCCCAATCCCCACCCCTACTCCTGCCAGGCGCATGCCCTGGGCGGTGATCATCTTCAACACTTCATGACGATTCGCGCCCAGCGCCATGCGAATCCCCACTTCCCGCGTGCGCTGCGAAACGACGTAGGCCATGACGCTGTAGAGCCCAACCGCACTCAACAAAATCGCCAGTAGTCCAAACGCCAGCGAAAGAGTGGCAGCCAGGCTTGGTCCCCAGAGCGGCCAGGTCATGTGCTCAGCCATGGTTTTAACGTCGAATAACGGCACGCTGTTATCAATCGCGGCAATCTCGTTGCGGACGGGCCCCACCACCGCGTGCGGATCTCCACTCGTACGCAGCACCAAGGTCATGCTGCTGCCACGCGATTGAGTAATCGGATAGTAGAAGTACAGCCGCGGATCTTCTGCGAGCGAGCGATACTTGCCTGTCTTCACCACGCCCACAACTTCCAGCGGGTCATGACTATCAATGCCAATGAAAATGCGTTTACCCACCGCGCTTTCACCCGGCCAGAGCGTTTGGGCCATCCTCTGATTGATGATGATCACGCGCTGTGTTTTTGCCTGGTCACGCTCATCAAAATCCCTTCCTTCAAGCAGCGGGATCTGGATGGCCTTGAAGTACCCCGGGCTGACAACATTGATCATGATGTCGCGACCAGCGCTGCCTCGCGCTAGAGTTTCGCCTTCTTTGAGTACTGGTCCAGTGGAGCTTGAACTATCACCAAGTGGCAACAACATTACGCAGGCGGCCGCCTCAACGCCGGGCAAGTTACTGGCCCGTTCAATTACTTGGCGGTAAAGGTTTCTTGACTGTTCCGTGTTGTAACCAACTAGTTGTGGGTTCAGCGAAACCAGCAGGGCGTTCCGGGCTCCGAAACCAGGGTCCATTGTCTGGGCATGGCGAAAACTCTTGATAAAGAGTCCACCACAGACCAGGACCGTAAGTGACAACGCTACCTGGACCACTACCAGCGAGTTGCGCAAAGTGAAGCGGCGCGTCTTCCCTCTCTGGGCAGCCTGCGAATCTCCCTTGAGCACCGGAATTACGTCTGGATTCGAAGCGTGCCAGGCTGGTGCAAGTCCGAAGAAGATTCCGGAGACAAGCGAAATGACGAAGGTGTAAAGCAGCGCCCGTTTATCGAGGGAGAAGAAATCATCAACCACGTTGTACTGGAGCACCGGTATGAAGCCCTGGAGCAAGTGAGTGATCCAGTAAGCGAGCATGAGGCCCAACAAGCCACCTGCCAACGAAAGCAACAAGCTCTCGGTTAGGAGTTGTTGAATCAAACGCCGCCGACTCGCACCAAGGGCCAGGCGAATACCAATTTCTTTGCGTCGAGCTGCGGCTCGCGCCAACAGCAAGTTGGCAACGTTGGCGCAAGCTATCAGCAGGATGAGACCGACAATGGCCATGGCCACCGCCGCGGAGCTCCGCAGAACAGCAATCGCTTCTTCCCAACGGCCCTCGATCTCAGTCAATACTTTGGCCCTGGTCGTCATGGCCCGCTCATCCGGGTATAGCTGGTTCAAGCGGGTGGCGATGGCCGAGAATTCTGCTGACGCTTGGGCCAGCGAGACGCCGGGTTTCAAGCGGCCGATAATGTTCAGCCAATGACTGTCGCGGGCGTCCAGCAATTTGGAACTGTTTCTTAGCTCCTCCACCATTGCCATGGGAGCAAAAAAGTCCATCGATAAGCCAAACTTGCTCCCCTTAAAAAAATCCGGAGCCACACCGATGACCTGGTACTCACGATTGTTCAGTCGCAATTTCTTGCCGACGATGTTGGGATCAGACCCAAGACGCCGTTGCCAAAGGCTGTATCCCACCACCACTACTGGATGTGCGCCTTGGGCGTTGTCTTCCTCTGTCAAAAACGAGCGGCCGATGAACGGCTTGATCTGGAGGACGTCGAAATAGTTTCCACTGACAACTTGACCATAGATCACGTCGCTTTTGTCCTGAGTGCTGAGGGCAGCCTGGACCATGTCTTCCGCGGCGAGCCCGCTGAACATAGTGCTTTGGGCGCGATAGTCGGCGAAATCCGGATAGGAGAACTCATCTCGCATCCCTGTGTCTTCGGCGATTTCCGCCGGTCGAACTAACTGCTCAGGTTGCGGCACAGGCAGTGGTCGCAAAAGGAAGGAGCTGACAGCACTGAAGATGGCGGCGTTGGCGCCGATGCCGAGGGCCAGAGTGACGATGGCAACAAGAGTCACGCCCGGATTTTTGCTCAGCACGCGAACGCCGTAGCGAAGGTCTTTAAATAGGTTTTGCATCGGCCTTAAAAGCTTGATCTTTGTGCTTGTACTTGGTGCTTTTTTGTCGGTGGTCAGTAGGCAGTTGAATAGGTCCGATAGGTCGAATAGGTCCTATAACCACTCACGACTGACAAAGAACAAAGCACCAAGTACTTTTTTTCATTCATACCTTAGCGCCACCAACGGATCTACTTTGGTAGCGCGTCGCGCCGGGATGTAACAGGCCAACAACGCCACCAGGGCCAGCAACAAAGCCAGCGCGAGATAGGTCACAATGTCTGTTGGCCCAACTCCGAACAGTAGTGATCGCAATAGCCTCGTAAGTGCGAACGCGCCAATCAAGCCAGTCACAACGCCAGCCAGGATCAGCACCAGACCTTGTCGCAATACCCAACGCAAAATCAGACCACTACTTGCTCCCAAGGCCACGCGAATGCCGATCTCCCGCGTGCGCTGGCTCACCGAATAGGCAATCACGCCGTAAATTCCGACGGCCGCGAGCAGCAACGCGAGTAGACCAAACAACCCCACCACCTGCATCACAAACTTGCGCTGGCCCAGCGAATCGGCCACCACACTTTCCATTGTTCGTTCGCCAAACAACGGCAGGTTTGCATCCACTGCTTGCACTTGCTGTCTCAAGGACTGCGTCAAACCAAGCGGCTCGACGTCCGTTTTCAGAAACACCGCCATGGCGTAACCGGGAAACTGGAAGGCGGGAAAGTAAAGGTGCGGTTGATCGACTTGATCGAAGCCGTCAGTCTTGATGTTTCCCACTACGCCGACAATTGTTAGCCAGGGCGCCTCAGAGGCGCGGCCTCCTCGTTTTAGACGATGGCCGAGCGGCTCCTGTCCGGCGAAGTAACGACGGACGAATGCTTCGTCGACCAGCGCGACGCCACTGGCTTTCAGATCATCGCCATCATTGAAGAAGCGACCTTGCACCAGTGGGGTATCCAGCACCCGAAAATAGTCGTTGGTAACAAAGCCCACTTGCGCGGTGGGCAGATTCGAATCCGCAGCTCCTTGATCTTCTATGGTGAAGCGACCGGTATTGTATGGACTAAGCAAAGGCACACTATTGCCGCCGGCGATGGCCGCGTATTTCACTCCCGGTAAAGCACTGGCACGAGCCAGCACCTCTTTAACAAAGGACGTTCGCTTCACTGGGTCGCGATACTGATCGAGCTTGGGATTGTTTGGTACGGGCAGCCAGATCCGGGCCATCAACACGTTGTTTGGATCGAAGCCCGGATCCACCGCTAATAAATGACCGAAGCTACGCAACAGTAGTCCGGCGCCGATCATTAGAATTAGTGAGAGGGCAAACTCGACAATGACCAGCGCGCTGCGAAAGCGATTATGACTGGCGCCAAAACCACCTCCCTGGCTGCCATCCTTCAAGTTAGCAACCACGTCAGGCCGAGATGTTTTGAATGCCGGAATTAGTCCGAAGAGTAATCCAGTGAGCAGCGAGACGAGGAACACAAACCCCAGCACCCAAACGTTAATTCCTACTTCGTTGAGTCGCGGGATGTCGGCGGGCAGAAATCTAACCAGGAGGCTCATCAGCGATGCCACCACGGCGAGCGCCAACGCACCGCCCAGGAAAGCCAGCAATAAACTTTCCGTTAGCAGTTGTGAGATGAGACGACCGCGTCGGGCTCCCAAGGCCAGCCGAATCGCCATTTCCCTTCTGCGTGTTGACGACCGGGCCAGTGTCAGGTTCGCCAGGTTGACACACCCGATAAGCAACACCAGGCCAACGGCGCCCAGCACGACAAAGAGAATTGTCCGCGTATTGCCGACGAGTGCGTCCTGGGCCGGTAACAATCGCACCGACCAACCCAACTCCGCTGGATACTCCTTGGGAAACTCATTGCGCAGGTTTGTGATGAAGGCATCAAGCTTTGCCTGGGCCTGTTGCGGATCCAGCCCGGGCTTTAGCCGGCCGATGGCCCCCGGCAGAATTCGCTGGGCCCTTATTGGTGGTCCAAAAGGATCAGCCGCATAGCCAGCCGTGGCCCACATATCGACGGCGTTCCGCAAGGTCTTGCCGGGATGCCGGAAGTTTGGCGGCATAACGCCGACGATGGTGTAAGGATCTGTATCCGCATAGACCTTGCGTCCCAGGATGTTTGGATCGGCAGCGAACAAGCGGCGCCAAAGCGCATCACTGATTACCACTGCTTCGGCAAATCCCTGGGCCTGGTCCTGTGGTCCAAAGACGCGCCCGATCTGAGCGTTGGCGCCGAGCAAAGAAAAATAGTTGGGACTAACCCCCAGCAACTCGATTCGTTCCGGGTGCTCCGAACCGGTGAGGTTAGCGTCTACCGGCCAGACAGCGGAAACTTGTTCGAACACGCCGGAGCGCTCCTGCAAGTCCTTTAGTTCATCGACCGATAAGCCGACGTCCTTGACCTGGCGTCCGGTCAGATCGTCGCGCACTAAAACGATTTGCTCAGGTTTAGGAAACGGCAAGGGGCGTAAGACGACGGCATTGACAACACTGAAGATCGCAGTATTTGCGCCGATACCAAGGGCGAGCGTCAGCACCGCCACGAAGGTAAACCCGGGCTTGTTGCGTAACATGCGCGCGGCGTAACGTAAGTCTTGAATAATAGTTCTCATGGGACCTCTTTGGTTGAATAGGTCCTATAGGTCCAATAGGTCCTATAAGCCACCGACTACTGGCCACTGACTACTGACAAAGACCAAAATCACCCAATCTGCTTATTCTTCAAGAGCGTCGACAAGACGCGCCCTCGCTCGTAGTCAGACTTGATCGTTTCAACCACCTTCAGAAACGCACTCCGCAGTCGCGCATCGCCCGTGTAGGCACTCGACGCCTCTAGCAGAAAACTCGCTTTCTCATAATCGGAGGAGATGCGGGTGGCAGAGTCGAGCAGATGCGTCAGCAGTTCGTCGCTGACTTTCTGCGTCTTCAAAACAGCGGTGAGTACACGATGATGTTCATAGTCTGATTGGATTGAACCCACTGCCTGAAAAAACACTGCTCGCAGCGATGGATCGTCAAGGTAAAGAGCGGCAACTTGCTTTAGAACACCGGCCTTCTCGTAATCCGAAGTGATGCTGGTCGCAGAACTCGCGACTCGGATTAATAGTTCACGGCCAGGTGCGCTGGTCCGCAAGAGCGTAGTCAACACCCGGGCTCGTTCATAATCAGACTTGATCGTCGCCGTGGCCTCGAAGTACGACGGCAGGGCGCCTTCCTTCCCGGTCAGGATTGGAGCAACCGCAATCAGCAGTTGCGCTTGTTCGTAATCAGACGAGATTTGCCGGGCGGCTTCGGCCAACACACTTTGCAACGCAGCTGCATTCAGATTGCCGTTTCTGACTAATGCTTCAAAGTAATTCCGCTTAGCGTAGTCGCCGTTGATGAGGGCAATCTCCGCGAGCACTCCGCTGACCCCGCCTTGACGAAGAATCTTTTGCACTCTTTTATCGGCGTCGATGCCGCTTTGCCGCACCGTGTCGAGCACAATCTTCGCCAGCCAGGCTCTACCGCTGTCGTCGAGGGCACGTGCCCGTCCGTCAACGTAATAAGTGCGAGTTAACGATCCTCCGAGATCATGGCGGACTTCGTACCGGCGTGAATGGCCGTCGCGTTCTTCCTCGATACGAACATAGCCGCCTTCCGAGACATTCAGGATATCTGTGTAGTCATCGTTGAACTCCGCCTTACCACGAATTTCGATCCTGCGTTTCAAGCCGTCGTCGCTCATCGTCCAGCTTGAGACGGAGCGAGTTTCGTCTTTACTCTTTTGGGCCGTCGTGGAAATGGTAGGCGTCGACAGGAGCAACGCAGTAAGAGGAGCTAGTAAAGCAATAAGGAATCTCTGGATTCGCGAGACTTTTAGCATGGAGTCTCCTTAAGAAAGGGGCTTTGCGCTTTGTTCTTTGCGCTTTGTTCTTTGCGCTTTGTTCTTTGTTCTTTCTGTTTTGTGTTTTGTGCTTCTGCCTACTGCCCTCTGCCTACTGCCTTCTGCTTTCTGCTTTCTGCCTACTGCCTTCTGTTATTCATTCCCTCTTATCGCTACCAACGGATCCACTTTCGTCGCGCGACGCGCAGGCAGGTAACAGGCCATCAGGGCAACCACTGTCAACAACACTGTCACTGTAGCGAACGTCAACGCATCAGTTGGCGTCACGCCAAAAACCAGACCTGAAAACAGTCGCGACAGGGCGAAGGCCCCAACCAGTCCAACAACTTCACCAATCAGTACGAATGTCATCGCCTGTCTCAGCACCAGCCGCATCACGCTGGAAATCTGCGCACCGAGCGCAACGCGAATACCAAGCTCACGGGTGCGCTGGGTAACGGAGTACGAGATCACTCCGTAGAGGCCGGCCGCAGCCAGGAAGGTCGCGACGCCCGCAAAAATTGAGAGCATCAAAGCGGTGAAGCGTTGTTGCCGCAGCGAATTTGCGATCATGCTTTCCAACGTGCGCACGCTTTGCACCGGTAGTTCGTGGTCGATCTCGCTGACCTTGCTGCGGATTGCCGGTACCAATGACTGCGGATCGGAGTTCGTGCGCACAATCAAGGTCATGAACTGATCTGGAGCCTGCGCAAATGGCTCGTATGTATGCGGCCGTGTTTCGCGAGTGAGACCGTTCTGTTTGACGTCGCCTACAACTCCAACGATTTCGCGGAAAGCTTCCGGACCAGTCTCGACGTTGAGACGCTTTCCGAGCGGGCTCTCATTCGGAAAAAACCGCTTGGCCAGGGTCTCACTGACAATCGCCACTCGCGGAGTGTTTTGCGTATCACGATCGGTAAAGGTGCGCCCCGCCAAAAGCGGAATGCCCATCGCTTCGAAGTAGCG
>DATFRK010000392.1:0-4268 GCA_035263325.1 Pyrinomonadaceae bacterium
TCGACTTGACGTCATGGGTGGCATTGCCGACTACTCGGGTTCGCTGGTCCTGCAACTGCCTATCGCTGATGCCGCGCACGTGGCCTTGCAAAAGAACGCCGACAAGACACTTCGACTCGTCAGTTTGTCTACGAGTGAAACTGAAGCGCCGCGCACCTTGGAGATGTCGTTGGCAGAATTTTCCACGGCTGCGGGACCGATCGAGTACCAGGAGGCGCGCCAACGATTCGCCGCCCAACCTGAGCAACATTGGGCTGCCTATGTTGCGGGAGCGTTCCTGGTTTTGATGCGCGCGCAGCACGCTACTTTCGCGACAGGCGCGACCATTGTTATCCGATCCAACGTGCCGGAAGGCAAAGGTGTCAGTTCGTCTGCGGCGCTGGAAGTGGCCACGATGCAGGCCGTGGTAGCAGCTTTCGGCATCGAGGTGTCGCCTCAGGAATTGGCCGTGTTGTGCCAGAAGGTTGAAAACCTCGTGGCTGGAGCGCCGTGCGGATTGATGGACCAGATGACTTCCTCGTGTGGTGAAGCCGGACACTTGTTGGAACTGCTTTGTCAGCCCAGCGATTTGAAAGGAACGCTGGCGCTACCAGACGACATTCAAGTTTGGGGAGTCGACTCAGGTATTCGTCATTCGGTTGGTGGCTCCGATTACGGCACTGTGCGCACCGCCGCTTTTATGGGTTACCGCATGATTGCCGCATTGGCCGGCTTGCCAGTAAGCATTGCCAGTGCGGAAAAAGTATTGGTTGATGATTCGCGATGGAATGGTTATCTTGCGAACATTACCCCGGAAGAGTTTGCCCGAGACTACGCGGAACATTTGCCCAAGCGCGTAAGTGGCCGAGATTTTCTGCAGCGCTATAGCGGTATCACTGATCCGGTGACAGCGGTGAGACCCGAGATCGAATACCCGGTGAGCCAGGCGACGCAACACCCGATACTTGAACACCACCGCGTGCAATCGTTTGCCAGGATAATTAGAAACTGGCAGGGTCCAACAGGTGGCCCAGAATTGGGCGAGTTGATGTTTGCGTCGCACGAGAGTTATTCAAGCTGCGGCCTGGGTTCGGCCGGGACTGATCTGCTGGTGAACCTGGTCCGGGAGTTGAGTGATGAAGGGCTCTACGGAGCGCGCATCACCGGCGGTGGTTCTGGCGGCACTGTTGCAATTATCGGGCGGCGCGGTGCCGACGCGGCTATTAGTAAAGTGGTGGAGCGTTATCGCGAGCAAACGAACTATCGGCCGTTGGTGATTTCCGGCTCGTCCCCAGGGGCTGGTATTTTCGGCCATTTGATTTTGCAGCGAGTGTAACGTATTAGATTTATCGAGCTTTCCCAGCGAGTTTTCTCCGCGCAATCTCAACGTCTCGGCTCTGCGGTAAGAGTGATTGTCAAGAGGCGGTCGCTAACAGCGGAGAGATTGTGCAGAGAGTTGAGTCTCTAAATTTTCAAAACCCACAACGAGGACCTATGAGATCCATTAACAAGTTTCTGATCACGCTATCAGCTTTGCTACTCGTCTTCGCGAGCACATTCGCGGTCTCCGCCCAGGTCAATATGTCCAAAGAGAGCTTTGGCAGAACCGCGGACGGACAGGAAGTTCAACTCTTCACGCTCACTAACAAGAACGGCATGGAAGCGCGGATCATGGATTACGGCGGCATCGTGGTCTCGCTCAAGGTTCCTGATCGCACCGCAACGTTGGGCGACGTAGTGCTCGGATTAAACAGACTTGACGACTATTTGAAAGGACACCCGTATTTCGGTGCGCTCATCGGTCGCTACGGCAATCGCATTGCGAAGGGACGCTTCACGCTAAACGGAGTGGAGTACAAGCTCGCGGTTAATAACGGTGAGAACCATTTGCATGGCGGCATCAAGGGGTTCGACAAGGTGGTGTGGAATGCGAAGTACGTTAAGACCACGAAAGGTGAAGTGTCACTGGTTTTGACGTATCTGAGTAAGGACGGCGAAGAAGGTTACCCCGGCAATCTGGACGTTAAGGTTGTTTACACGCTCACCAACAACAACGAACTGAGGATCGATTACACCGCCACCACTGACAAAGACACAGTCGTTAATCTCACGCATCACTCTTATTTCAATCTCAAGGGCGAGGGCAATGGCGATATTCTCGATCACAAGCTAACGATTAATGCCAACCGCTTTACGCCCACTGATGCGGGTTCAATCCCGACCGGCGAACTCAAGAGCGTGATCGGTGGACCATTTGATTTCACCAAGTCAACGGCGATTGGCGCGCGCATCAACCAGCCGGATCAGCAGCTGCAATTTGGTAAAGGGTATGATCACAACTACGTGCTTAACGGACGGATGGGAACCGTGCATCTCGCTGCCACTGTCTTCGAACCCACTACCGGGCGAGTGATGGAAGTATTCACCACCGAACCAGGCATTCAGTTTTACACGGGTAACTTTTTGGATGGCACGTTGACGGGCAAGAGTGGCAAGGTTTACCAGCAACGCTACGGGTTCTGTTTGGAGACTCAGCACTTCCCGGACTCGCCGAATCAGCCCAAGTTTCCCACGACGACTTTGCGCAAGGGTCAGACCATGCACTCAACCACCATCTACCGCTTCTCAACTCGCAAATAGTGTCTTGACGATCCACTCTTTTTGCAGATCACTCTTTTTGGAGATACCACAGGCTTCAGCCTGTGGTCCTTCAATTTCAGCCTACAAGTCTGTAAGAATCTAGGCTGAAATTGAAACTCCACCCGCTAAAGCCGGTGGTATCTTCCCCGTAAATCGAGTGCCCATCTCGGCTAGGTTGAATTTGATTACCGACCGGCTGAAGCCAGTGGTATCCAAGTCACCACCAGTAAACAAAACAAGATTTTTGTTGACTCACCCAATAAAGCCATGCTATTAGTTCGCGTCACGAACTAAATCCAGTTCGTCCTTCCAAGCACCGACTAAGAGTGAAATAGCTACCAGGGTCGGTTCAAGGTTTTCGAAAAAATGCGAAAGATCGATCTGACCAATTTTCGGGTCGCTACCAGTGAGACGGCTCGCCACATCAATCGTCGCATCGTGCTTAACCTGATTCGCAGTCATCAACCGATTTCCCGCGCCGATCTGGCGCGCCATTCCGGTCTGCAACGCAGCACCGTCTCGGTAATCACTGAACAATTGATCGCAGAACGGTGGGTGACTGAAGGCGCCAATGGTCACGTCCCGCGTGGACGGCGCCCCACCTTCCTGCACCTGAACAAGGAACGCGTCGGGATAATCGGCGTAAACATTCGCCCAAAAATGACGACCCTGGCGCTGGCGGATTTGGACGGCCATTTTGTGGCCCAGGAGTCTTTGCCAACCGCGGCCGACCCCTCGCAGTTCATTAAAGAGCTGGTACCGCGCCTGCAAAATCTTAAGAAAATGCGGCCAGAACTAACCTGCGAAGGTATCGGTGTCAGTCTGCCTGGTCGCGTTGATTCAGCTTCCCAACGTCTTGTCTTTGCCCCCAATCTCAATTGGCGCGACTTTGACTTGAAGACTCCGTTGGAAGAAGCAACCGGACTGCATGTCGAACTCGAAAACGCAGCCAATGCTTGTGCACTATCCGAGATCTGGTTCGGACGTCGCTCCGAAGGCGCCCAGGACCTCGTTGCCCTCACGGTGGCTGAGGGAATCGGCACCGGACTAGTGCTCAATCACCAACTGGTGCGTGGCTCAACTGGTGTGGCCGGCGAATTTGGCCATACAACGATCGTCGAAAATGGCCTCGAGTGTCGTTGCGGCAATCGGGGCTGTTGGGAGTTGTATGCCTCAAATTCCGCGGCCGTCCGTTATTACTCGGGCACCAAACCGACCGCCCAGCCCCCGAGTTTCGACGACATACTTCGGCTCGCAAGCCAGGGTGATGTGAAAGCTGGCGAAGCCCTCAACAAGATGGCTCATTACCTGGGGGTGGGGATTGCGATGCTGGTAACCGGCCTCGCTCCGGATGTGATTTTAGTGATTGGCGAAATTACCAGGTTGTGGAACCAGGTAGGCCCAATCATTACCAAAACCGTCAGCGAGCGTTCGTTAACGCATGCGCCGACGCGAATAGTACCGACAGACCCGGCATCACATCCGCGATTGCTGGGAACGATCGCGTTGGTACTCCAGCAGCATTTTGGGGCGCCCTCGGTTGCTTAACCTCGGCGTCTCCATTTTGTTGTCGGCGCGAATTAAAAGGGTCAAAGGATTTGGTTTTCGTACACACTGCCAACCGGCAGCTGCTCTTTAAGAACAAGCAT
>DATFRK010000393.1:0-3141 GCA_035263325.1 Pyrinomonadaceae bacterium
GGATGGCAATCCCTTTATAGGGGACGCAACAATGAAGGTTTACAACGTAGCACCCGCAGATGGCGTTGTATTTATTCGTGGCGAAATCGATTGGGACGACGACTTGAATATTAGGGCGAACATCTTCATAGCTTGACCCGGTGTTTTGAAGATTCGACAACGGTCAGGCGAAACGGCTCATATCCAGCCGGGGTCGGCCACGGTGGTGGGTTTATGTTCGCAGAATCCCTAGTTTGGACTCAACCTTGCCCAAACGATTGGCGTTGACTTCCTATCGTCAGCGATGACTATTCGATTAACGGTCATAAGCTAGCTGTATGGCTTTGTAATGCCAAGTACTTGATATACTATAGCCTGAGTAGAGGTTACTGGATGATTGAGGAAGAGGAAACGACTAATGACCGTTGGCTAGATGACGTTGCCTTCCGCCTCGTTGAAGGCTCACGGATGATTGTTAACCTCAAGGATCGTACTGCCGCGTGACGCGCGCCTAATGAACCGTCACGGGAAATTCACCAGTTTGAGATAGAAGTTAACCCTTTTTGAGGGTATATCTGGTCCATAGACATTCGTTGCCTGTGCCTTACCGCGCAGATCAGAACCTCCTGTTGGCGGTTATCTTTGACGCGGTTATCTACTCACCGTAGCAGGATGCAAAGTACAGAAAGAGGCGGCCATGAAACCTATGGTCTGCAGGCAATGTGGGTGCGGCGATATCCGCCGTTCTAAAAGACACGGAGCGCTGGAGTGGATACTCAAACTCTTTTTTGTTGTTCCTTGGCGATGCTTGCGCTGCCAGAGACGATTTTTCCACCTCGGTTGAATTTTTCCAACTTCGGAACTTCCGAACACCTTCAAAGTCGCCTAATCTGAACCCTAGCGCCTCGCGTAAAGCTAACACGCTGATAATTCCCTTAGCAGAATCGCCGCAAGCCCACGAGTGGTTTGCGATGATGATTGCTGATCTTTCTTCCTGAAGAACGGCTCGTTGCGACAAGATAAGTGAGCAGTATGTTTGAACGATACACAGAGAGAGCGCGGCGGGTGATCTTCTTCGCCTGCAAAGAAGCCGTCCAGTTCGGTAGCCCAACGATCGAAAGTGAACATCTGCTATTAGGTCTGTTCCGCGAAGACAAAGACCTGACACTCCGGTTCTTGCCAAATCACGCTTCCATCGAGATCATCCGAAGAGACATCGAGGCGCGAACTACTATTCGCGAGAAAATTTCGACTTCTACCGACTTGCCGCTTTCAAATGAGTGCAAACGCATTCTTGCCTATGCGGCGGAAGAGAACGAGCGGCTGCTTCACTCACACATCGGCACCGAACATCTATTGTTGGGAATTCTGCGCGAAGAAAGGTGCATGGCAGCCGAAATCCTTCAACAGTACGGCCTCCGCGTCAGCGCAATCCGCGAGGAATTGGCTCGCTTTCCGATGCAGGTAGCGCGGCGTGTTTCTTTTCTGCCCCATGAGATGGGGTCAGCCCCAACACTGCCGACGGGCGACGTTGTACCCGATGCCGATACGGCGAAGCGGATTGCGGAGGCGGTGTGGATACCGCGATACGGTGCGGACACAGTAGCCAGACAGGCGCCGGTAAAGGTAGAACTGGTAAAGCTAGAACTCAAGTTCAACGTCTGGATTGTGACTGGTTCTTCATCCACCGAAGCGCCCTTGTTCGCCTTCATTCTTCAAACCAATGGCCGAATCCTTGACGTAGGCGGGCCAAGCAAGCCGTAGTCAAACGAGGATGTGACACCGGTTGAGTATTGGGCGCGAGACGGTCTTGGTGTCCATCCCGCGCCATTAGGACGGAATAAAAAAGGTGGGAAAATCGGATTGTCAGGAACAGCCTCGGAACCCAAAAACCTTTGGGGGTTAGCGAGTTCGGTTTCCGAGGAGATAAACAGTTTCGCATCCTTAGAAGAGTTTGTGTTGTTAAAAATTTATGACGCGCCGAAAGCGGAAGAGGGGAACTCAAATGCCACACCCATGGAAGCGTTAACAGTGCGTTCATGAGATTACATAGACGACAACTAAAGTGCAGCAAATCATCAATAACAACATTATTGTCGAGCCAATCAAACCGACAATGTAGCGCTCTAAGAAGACAATCAGTGCTGTCTGTATGCCGCTAATATTTAACGGCGAGAATCCGATCAGTCTTTGAACAAGTGGCGGGAAAGAGCGTCAATATCATGAACCGGGGCTAGGATAGAGGCATGCGCTACGTGACAAGTCTCCTGGCAGGTCTCGGGATGTACGTTCTCGCCGTGGTGCTCTGGGATATCTTCGCTTGGCTGTATCTAGAGTATCGATGGCGACATGAACACGAACACTTCATTGTTGCTCAAGTAGTCTTCAGGGTCGCCAGTAAATGGGACGACCTGTACGCCATGCTTCCGCTAATTATCGGCCACGTTATCGGCATTGCCGCTTTCGTCGCTGGCTTCTACTGGATGTTCAGAAGAACCTCGCCGCAAAGTTCAAACTGAGTCCTTTTGGTGAGCACACTTCAAGCGAACTCACTAACGCAAGCCATTTGAAGCCAAAATTAAAGTCAGTGTGGGGGTCAGCCTAATAGCACGTTTGTGCAATTTTCCAGGGTTTGACTGCGCGCTAGAATGCCGTCTCATAATGCTGGCCTCCCACGCGACAGTACCCACGCAACCCGGCGTAACCCCTGATCTGGTCATCGGCACGTGTGTTTTGATCGCCATCGCCTTCGTCGTGTTCTGGTTATTCGGCAAGGATCAGCTCAAATAATTTCCCCACGTCCCGTGGAGCTGTCTGTGTCGCAAACAGCGAATGCTTGGCGGTTACGAGAAAATACGGACGGTGAGTCCTGTCATCATCCGTTTCGCCGTTCATTTGACCTAGATTGGCGGGCTTGCAGGATGCATAAACCAACCGCGCCCGTAACGACACCGAACAGAAATAGAAATAATCCGTTGACTACACGGGATTTTAGCCAAGGAAAGTCATCGGAGAACAACGCAGCCAGTGAACTAACGATGGTCAAGTCAATTCCGATCCTGGCCAGCCGGTTAATAAGGACCTGATTGTCTGATTCGCTCTTTTCCGATCCGAACAGTAATGGCTTTCGATCGAACATCGAAATGCACTTTCTCGAATCCT
>DATFRK010000394.1:0-3967 GCA_035263325.1 Pyrinomonadaceae bacterium
CTGCTTGTCGGCGCCGGCTTGATGATCAAGAGCTTCTTTACTCTTCAGTCAGTCAGCCCCGGATTCAAACCCGATCACATTCTTACGATGCATCTCACACTTCCGCGCGCAAAGTACGATACCGACGAGAAGGTAAATCTCTATAACCGTCAGCTGCTCGAGCGACTGACAGCATTGCCGGGCATCGAAGAGGCTGGGTTGAGCATTAGTATTCCACCAAACAACCTCGATATCAGCGATAGCTTTACTATCGAAGGAAAGCCGTGGCCGGAGGGATCAACTCCGCCGTTTGTGCCGCTTGTAATGATAAGTCCAGGGTACTTCGCCACTATGGGAGTTCCATTACTCCAGGGGAGGCCTTTCAATGAAAATGATAAGCTGGGCTCGCCAGGGGTCGTGATAATCAATCAGATTCTTGCGGAGCAATATTTCCCCGGCGAAAGCCCGATCGGAAAGCGACTGAGAGTTGGCGGTCCGGAGAGGCCAAAGAATGGCTGGATGGAAATCGTTGGGGTTGTAGGTGACATCAAGTATTCGGGGCTTGATGCCAGGCCCGAGCCCTCTTACTACTTACCGCTCGAGCAAAACGTCTGGGGCGCCTCATACCTGGCCATCCGCACCACTTCAAATCCAACGAGCTTGACTTCAGCGATTCGAAAGCAAATTTGGGATATTGATAGCGATATTCCGATCGCCAATCTGGCAACAATGGATCAGCTAATAAGCGAATCTATTGCGCAACCCCGTTTTCGAAGCTTCTTGCTCGGAGTCTTCGCCATTCTAGCTCTGCTTCTGGCTTCCATTGGAACCTATGGAGTAATTTCTTATTCTGTAACTCAGCGCAGACACGAGATTGGCATCCGAATGGCAATGGGAGCGAAGGCTCGTGATGTAATGATGCTTGTGATAAAACGCGGCATGGCAGTTACCTTAATAGGCGTTGCGATCGGCGTTCTCGGTTCCCTGGCGCTTACCAGATTAATCGAGAGCCTGTTGTTTCAGGTGAGCACCACTGATCTGACAACATTTGTTGGCGTTGCGGGGTTGCTCATAGCCGTAGCGCTTCTGGCCTGTTGGATACCGGCACGACGAGCATCGCGCGTTGATCCTATGACGGCGCTTCGATGTGAATGAGAGTAGAATTCTTTGCGAGCTTTGCGTCTCTGCGCCTTTGCGAGAACCCAACTTGATGTTCGAGGAATCGAAACTCAGGTTCTCGCAAAGGCGCAAAGTTTCGCAAATTCCCTAAACTAAACTACACGGATGATGGGCCAACTTTGGCAGGACTTTCGTTACGGCGTTCGCGTGTTGGTCCGACACCGGGGCTTCACTATCGCAGCGGCGTTCTCGATGGCTCTTGGGATCGGATTATCTACTGCGATCTACAGCGTAAACTACAGTGTTCTTCTGCACGCCATTCCATTTCCTCAATCTGATCGACTTGTCTCGCTATGGTTGACCAATTCTGCGGCAGCCGCAGCAAATGTTCCCCGTTTTAACACCAACGCCGGCAACTGGATTGACTGGCGCTCTCAGTCAGAATCATTCGAAGACATCGCCCTCACAAAGGCCGTTGCTAATTTCAATCTCACCGGTGACGGGCCGCCCCAACGCGTACAAGGTGGAAGAACAACCTGGAATCTGGCGCAGGTCCTGAGCGTTCAGCCAATGCTTGGTCGCATGTTTACCGAAGAGGAGTCCCGCCGCGACGCCAGAGTGGCTGTCATTAGCTTTGGGCTTTGGCAAAGACGCTTCGCAGCGGACTTAGCCGTCCTGGGGCGAACCGTTCAGCTCAATGATCAAAGCTTCGAAGTAATCGGTGTAATGCCCTCCACTTTTCAATATCCATCGAGAGATTTTGAGCTGTGGACGCCGCTGTTTATTACGCCAGAAGAGATTCGATCGCAATATGCTTTCAATTACAGAGCGGTTGGTCGGTTGAAGCCCGGCGTGACCATTGAGCAAGCCGAATCCGAGACGACGGCGATCACAAGGCAATGGGCGCAACAATTCCCAGCGGGGCCAAACGCCGGTCAGTACGGAGTTCTCGTGGAATCGCTTCTGGACAGCAGTGTCGGTCAGTTCAGAAGCGTTATCTACATTCTTGTGTGCTCTGTCGGTTGCTTGTTGTTGATTGGATGCATCAACCTCGGCGGTCTGCTTGTCGTGCGCGCGAGCTCGAGGGCGCGCGAGTTTGCAATTAGAGCGGCTCTCGGCGCGAGCCCTGCGCGTCTGTATGGACAAGCTCTTGCCGAAACGCTTCCATTGAGCGTGTTGGGCAGCGTTGCGGGAATCGTGCTCGCGTGGTGGCTGCTGAAGTTGCTGGTGCCGTTCCTGCCATCGCAATTGCCCGGCCTGGAAAGCATTGGGTTGAATCTGTCAGTGCTTTTGTTTGCAGTGGCCTTAAGCTTCGGGATCGTGTTGTTGGCGGGAATGCTGCCTGCCGGTCTGGCCGCTCGAATCCAACTAGCGACCATGACACAACAAGACAGCCGGACATTGGGTGGCGGGTACGGAGGTTTGACTCGAAACGTACTCGTAGTCGCACAACTGGCGACGACATTGGTGCTGGTAATCGCGGGCGGCCTTCTTGCTCGCAGCCTGGTCACTATCCTCAAAGTGAATCCAGGTTTCTCTCCTTCGGGTGTCCTAACATTGCAACTTGCGCTGACCCGTTCGAAATATCCGACTGATTCTCAGGTCACGGAGTATTACCGACGGATAATCTCCCGAGTAAAAAGCGTTCCAGGCGTGCGAGATGCCGGCATGATAAACATGCTCCCATTTAGTGAGTTGCGAACAGTCTACCCTGTTGAGTTCGCAGGTAAACCTGATCAGGGAGCCGCCGCTGATGGCCGCTCCGTTATGCCTGGCTACTTCTCGACAATGGGAATTCCGCTGATTCGTGGGCGAGACTTCTCAGAGCAAGATCGAGAAGGTACGCCACGCGTCGGCATTATTGATGAACAGCTGGCGATCAAAATATTTGGTGAAACCAATCCAGTAGGTGAACGTTTTCGTTTCGGTGTCATTACGCCAACTACGCCGTGGCTGGAGATCATTGGCGTGGTAGGACACATAAGAAATGACAACCTCGAGTCCGATCCGCGCCCGCAGGTTTATTGGCCTGAATCTCAACCTGCTTCTGATGCCAATCGTTCTTACAAGGATCGCGCAGCTCTTATTGTAAAGACTGAAGATCGTTCTCCTGGGTCGTTGGCAAGTGCAGTAGTTGAACAGATACAAATCGAAAACCCTGATCAACCGGTTTACGATGTTCGATCTATGGAAGACTGGCTGGATAAGAGTCTTCAATCGCGCAATCTTCTGACGGGACTTGTGACGCTTTTCGGATGTTCATCATTGCTGCTGGCCTTTCTGGGTCTGTATGGGGTTTTGTCTTACGGAGCTCTGCTACGAATGCGCGAATTCGCGATTCGAACGGCACTCGGCGCGGCACCCGGAGCAATACGGCGGCTGGTGCTGGGACACGCAATCCGGTTGTGGGTTATGGGTTCGACAATTGGGCTTTGCGCAGCGTGGGTCGCTGGGCGAGCGGTTGGAAGTCTATTGTACGGTGTTGCGAGTTCGGACCCGCTTACGATGGCGGGGGCGATGATTCTTCTGCTTGGGGCGGCAATGATCGCTGGACTTGGTCCGGCGAGGAGAGCTGGGCGAGTGGATCCTGCTATTACACTTCGTAGCGAGTAGTCCGTGGTCAGTAGTCTGTGGTTGTCCGTGGTCGTCCTACTATTAACTACTAACCACTGACGATTTCTGCCTTTCTTTAATTTGGCGGTAAACCTCAATCATAACCATCAGCCATAGCCCGCCCGCCAAATAGGCTCCCACGACATCGCTCGGCCAGTGCGCTCCTAGATAGACTCGCGAAACTCCAACCGAAAATATCAGCATGCCCGGCAAGATCCTTAATACTTGACGCAGCGGTCCTCGTTTGAGCAACACG
>DATFRK010000395.1:0-3495 GCA_035263325.1 Pyrinomonadaceae bacterium
TGCCCACCAATACGGGCATCACCGCCTCCGCCATTCCGTCTGCCGTCAATACCACGCCCATCAAACGACCCATCACTTTTACGCCAAAGAGTTCCGCCGCCATCAACGGAATGATCATGTAGTCGCCGCCGAGGCCGATACCAAAGATGACCGCAAATAGATAGATGACTCCAGGCACGTTGGCAAAGAACAGCAAGGAAATACCTATCGCTACCAGCACGTAAATAAGGATCATTACATACTTCTTAGCGATCCGATCCGCCAACCAACCCATCAACAGCCGACCCACCAAACTCGAGATCAGCACCAACGACGCGACATTCGCAGCCTGTCCGTCGGTGTACTTGAGATCCAATTTGAGAAACAACTTCAGATGCTGGTTAGCTCCACCAACCGCACCAATCGAACACATACTGCCAATAGCAAGTAGGTAGAAGATCGGACTCCGGAAAACCCAGCCCATCGGGGTAGTGACGGTGCTTTTCTTAATTTCCGCGCCCTCTGGCGAATCTTTGACGAAGTAAGTCAAAGGGAGAGCGATGACAATGATCAAGATGCCGAGGACGGTCAAAGCAAAGTGCCAGTCACGCGCGCGTACCAACCAGGTGGAAATCTGAAACACGAGAAAGCCACCGATACCAATACCCAGGTAAGCGAAGCCCATTGCCTTACCACGTGCCTTATCGAACCAACGGGTCAACAAAACCTGGTTCGGCAAAGGGCCGCCAAACACGTAACCCAAGGCGTTGAAGAGATAGAAGAGGTAGAACATCCAAAGGGCAGTCATGTTGCCCAGGCCTATGAGGGCCGTGCCCGCGAGCAAGACTCCCACCAGCATCAACTTACGAGGGCCAAAACGATCAACGATCCAGCCGGCGAAGAACCCAAACAACGGCCCCACGACAAGTTTGCTGAGCGCATTTCCCGAAGTGACTGTAGTGCGCGACCAGCCAAAGTCTTTGACCATGTAGTCGTAGTAGAAAGGCAGGCCGTAGAGCGCAAGTCCGACAATCGCGAACAAGGCGAAGAAAGAAGTCGCCGCAACCTGAATTTGAGCACCCTTTGAACGCTCAAGTGGCCGGGATTCAACATTACTTTTTATGGTTTGTTCCATTTGCCTGCAAGAATTTCAAGCTCTAGCGTTCGTCAATTGAACACAACAACTCAGATCTAGTTGGAGAGATGTCACTTTTGAACGCGGGAGATTAAGGCTCGCTCAGGTAACAGTCAAGGATAAGGTTCGGGAAGAGCGTTGCAATCGTGTGAGTACCCGGTAGTCAGTTCCGGAACGTTTCTCAGCTTTGCGCGTGAATTTAACGGCCCCTGACACAACTAATCAGAGGCGCCGGGTAATCAAAGAACTGGCCGCGGCGCGGCCACATGTTTATAGCACCAGTGGTTGATAGACTCACTCGGCTTCCGGAGGAAGCCGAATGTTCATAGGTCGTCTGTTCACGGCAACCGAACACGTGGCGCTCCATCCGGAGCGCAAACCGTATTGTGGTGTCTGGGTTCTATAAACATGTGGTCCCTCCGGGACCCACAACCACGGTGTTAGAGATCACTAGTCATGCGTCTCTTCCTGAGCGTAACACTTCTCCTCCTCGCCGTTCCCTGCAGCGCGCAAACAGAATTGCCGGCACAGGCAAAAGTCGTTTTTAAAATTTCACTCGCAACTAAGCAAATCGAGTTTCATATCGGTGAAATTATCCCGGTGCAACTGGCATTCAGCAGTGAGGTCAACAACCGCTACCAGATCAACAGGGCCCAATATGATCGTAGTGGGCGCATGAACTATGAAGAATTTAAAGTCCTACCAGCCGACGGCGCCGAGGATCCCCTACCGACCTACAAGGGCAGTATGGGTGGTCTGACCTCCTACGAGTTCCTGACGAAAGATCCATGGACAATCGGCCTAAACCTAAACGAGTGGATCCGCTTTACTCGTCCCGGCAAATACCGGCTCATGATTGTCAGCAACCGGGTGGCTGTCCGAGATCGCTCAAGTCAAAACGGAACGAGACCTCTGCAGGTCACTTCAAATGAGATCGCCTTAACGATTATTGAAGCTGACGACGCCTGGCAGAAGAGCACCTACAAACAGGCCGTGGCAACTCTGAACGTTCCAGCTCCTGCCAAGCCATCAGAACTGGATAAATATTTTGCTGCTCGCCGCCAGGCTGCCGACACCCTGCGCTTTTTGGGAACCCGGGACGCAATTCGTGAAATGGCCAATCGCACGAGTGGCAAGTCTGACGAAAACCTTGAATACGTGTTTTCACTAGGTCTGATCGCTACTCCTGATCGTGAGTTTGCCCGCGACGCTATGTCGAAAGCTCTCGCGGACCCTGATCAACCGATCGATAGCCATTTCCTTTACACGCTTCGCAGGTTGAGTTCGCCTTTGAATGATCAAGCCTGGCGTGATCAGGCAGTGAAAACTATCGAACAACTGATCAACGTCTTGCCGGAAAAACGGGGTAAGGCCCTGGCAATCAGTCTCAACACTGCTGTCAATGAAGCATGGAACGTCGACGCCTTGCCCAAATCCACTCTGGAAGTACTGGCAAAGCAGTTGCTATCAATGTTTGACCAACTGCCGATGGAACAGCGGAACCAATTGCTGGGACAACATTGGGACAAGATTTCCAGTCCCGCCCTGATCCCGTTGCTTAAACGGTATGCGACTGCCTATCGCGACTACCCGGAAATGCGCGAGTCGAACGCGTATGACTCATTGGAGTTAAGCGCCAACGCGTTGGTGCGTTGGTATGAACTTGATCCAACGAATGCTCGGCCAGCAGTCATCGCGGAAATCATGCGACCACGACCGAGATACGGAGCACGAGTGCTCGGGATTCTTCCTGATGAAAACTTGCCTGAAGTTGACGCGGCGTTGGCAGAACACCTGGCGAGTAGCGAGGACCTCGATGGCGGTTCGAACCTGGCTTCTCTGATCGCTCGTTACGCCACCAACTCAATCGAGGCGCAAGTTTTGGACCAACTCGATTCACACCTCGGCAAATGGGCCTGTGCCATCCAAAATCCCCTGCTGGGCTACGCCCTGCGCGTAGATCCGGTCGCGGCCCGACCGCGAATTGAGAAAGCTATCGCCCTGCGCGGTGAGCATTTCACTGGCTGTAACCAGGGTGTTCTGGGAACGGCAGCCAAGATTCACTTTGATCCGCTACTTGAAGAGCTCGCTATACCAGCGCTCGACGATCCCGATCCGCAAGTGGCGATGAGTGCAGCTAATTTGTTGGGAACTTTCGGCTCGGCAGCGGCTCGACCAGCTTTGTGGCGCCGTTACGCCGACTGGACCGCAAAATGGGCCGGCCATGAAGACAAGTTTCAGATCGTCTCTGGAGACCCGGCCTACTTAGAAAACATGTCTCAGCTCGGGTTAGGTCAAACTCTCGCGCAGGCCCTCACCTCGGGTAAGTCCTGGCTGACCGACAAGACCATTCTTGAGCGCATGCTGGAAATGACTGACAT
>DATFRK010000396.1:0-4873 GCA_035263325.1 Pyrinomonadaceae bacterium
GCCACGGGTAAGAAGTTTTCCCGGTTGGAGGTTTATTACCTGTCCCAGCCCGATGGGGGCAAGTTCAGTGTCACGGTCGATGACGCGAAGACCCAGGTTGTTTCCACCAGCAGCGACCAGACCAAATCAGAGTTCTTCCAAATCAACGCGCCCGGGGCTGCGGCCAAATCGTTTGCCCTGAAAACACTTGACGGCAATGTGCGCGTGTTCGGCGCGGTACTCGAGAACGACGACCCGGGCGTTGTTTACGACAGCTTGGGAGTCAACGGCGCTTTTGCCGGACTGCTGGCGACGGCGATGAACGAACAGCATTGGACTGAACAGCTACAACATCGTCGCCCGAATCTCCTCATCCTCAACTACGGCACGAACGAGAGTGAATATGCTTCCGACGATCAGTTGCAACGCTACGAACGCGATCTGCACGAAGTGGTACGACGGGTGCGAAAGGCCTTGCCTGACGCTTCGATCCTGATCGTATCGCCAATGGACCGCGGTACGCGTGCACCCGGAGGTCGGGTAGTGACCCTGCCTTCGATTCCGAAGATCGTTGAACTGCAACGCCGGGTAGCACTGGAGACGCATTGCGCCTTCCTCAACACCTTCGCGGCGATGGGTGGCGAAGGGACGATGGCCCGCTGGCATCAAGGTCGACAACACCTGGTCAGCGGCGATCTGACGCATCCGACAGCTACCGGAGCGCAAACCGTCGGCACCCTGATCTACATGGCGCTGATGGAGAACTACGGTCGCTACACGGAACGCATGGCGACACTCGCCAGGCAAAAGAATGGAATTCGTAAATCTTAAGAAGGAGTAATTTTCAAATGACATTGCCACAAGCAACTTTGGATTTTCTCAACGAGAACGCGCGGATGAATGGTTTGGTCCAACTCGTCGGCGGCGAGGATCTCTTTCAGTCGGGCGCGCTCGACAGTTTTGCCCTCGTGGATTTTGTCACTGTGCTCGAGGAGCATTGTGGAGTGCACATTCCCGATGCGGGTGTTATTCCGGATAACTTTCGCACAGTGTCGGCGATCGAGGCTTACGTGACTTCGTTGCGAGGTGAAAATTGAGAGCCTTTATTACCGCTACGGGAGCATGTTTGCCGGAGCTTGTGATTACCAATAAGGAACTGGCCAGCCAGCTTGAACTAGATCCGGAACAGATCTTTAAGTCGTCCGGAATTCGACAACGGCACTGGGTGAGTAACGGCGTTACGACAAGTTCCCTGGCGAGTACTGCCCTTCGTTCGGCGTTGCAAACTGCGGATCTGTTACCGAGCGAGATCGATTACCTGCTGCTGGGTACCATGACTGCCGATCGCTTCATTCCGGGTTCTGCGTCAGCAGTGCAGCAGCAGGTGGGCCTGGGCGAGATTCCCTCGCTGGACATTCGCGCTGCTTGCTGCAACACACTTTACGGCCTGCAATTGGCTCGAGCGTTGATCGCCTCCGGAGTGGCGCGTAACGTTGCGCTCTGTTTGGCGGAAGTGCAGTCTGCGTTTCTCCGACTCGAACCCGTGGCTGGCACCACTTCAATGTTGTTTGGTGATGGCGCAGCAGCATTGATCATCTCGGCCGAGCCCGGACCCGACTCCATAGAAATTCTCGACCTACAGCTCGCGACCAACGGAAGTTATGTTGACGATCTGGGCATCCGTTGTCCGGGTTCAGAGTTTCGTAACGGTTCAGCTTTAGGGGACGATTTCTATCCGCGAATGGTCGGACAGTCGGTGATTTTGCAAGCGTCGCGCCGGATGGTTGCTGCTTGTCAAACGGTGCTTGAGCGCAACGGTCTAGTGGCGAATGATGTGCGTTGGGTGGTACCCCACCAGGCGAACGCAAATCTGTTGGCCCAAGTGGCGCGAGGGTTGGGACTCACAGACATGAGTCGAGTTATTTCCGTTATCGAAAAGACTGGCAACACCTCATCAGCTTCGATGGGCCTGGCCCTCGATGAATTGCGTCACCGGGGAACTATTCGTGCTGGAGATTGGATCTTGCTACCGGCCTTTGCTGCGGGATTCACCTGGGGCGCAGCATTGTGTCGAGCTCAGTAATGGTTAGTGGTCAGTTGAATAAGTCCTATAGGTCATATAGGTCCTATTGCTTCCATTAAGGAATTATCTCTTCACCCGCTGCTTCACGCTTGAGCTGAGTGAGAATCGAGCGAATCGCACCTGCATAACTCCCATTTGGCGCCAGCTCGAGATACTTTTCATAAGCCGCTACTGCTTCTTTCGGCTTTTGTAACTTCTCGTAAGCTGCGCCCAGCATTTGATAGATGACGGGCTCACTATCCGAGAGTTGGTCGATCGCCTTGCGAAACTCCGCGGCTGCCTCTTCAGTTTGCCCCTTGTCCTCTAACAATCGTGCCAAACCCACATGCGCTTCGGGTTGAAAGCCTCGCCCCTCAGCGATCGCACGTCTAAACGACTTGATCGCCTCGCCTTCGAAAGCCTGCTCGCGATAGATCCGACCTTCAACTGCAGAAGCTTCCGGGTACGACGGTCGCGTGCGACGGGCCGCATCGATCTGATCGTGGGCTTTATCAAATTGATTGAGATCCATGTACAACCGCGCCAACCCGACCCGGGCGGCAGGAAACGATGGACGAAGCTTGATCGCCTGCTGATAAAGATCGACTGCTTCCTGTTTGGTTTGATCATCTCGAGCTTTCTCGCGGGTTGCTTCGGCTTGTTGGAAGAGCAGTTCAGCCTGATCGGTCGTAGGCAGTAGCTTGACACTTAGACTGCGCTGACCCGGCAGTAACGGCGCTGTGGTCTCTTTAAATCCAGTAGCTCGAACACGCACCGTGTGGCGTGCAGGCGTAACTTTGGTCAGCGAAAGTTTTCCCGAAGCGTCAGTGGAGCCACGCCGGATCTCATCGATCCAGACAATTGCGCTCGGCTCGGAGGTAATCACTACAGGTTTTGCCGGCAGGTCCTGAGCAGGAGCGACGAGTGACAAGGCAACTATTGCTGCGATAGCGAGAAAAATGGAGAGATAAAACTGGGGTCGGCTCGCGTACTTCATAACCACAAATCTTAGGAGCCTTGAATTGAGAGATCAACGTTCTAAGTTCTTAGCAAAGCTGAGCCCCTTGCCTACCCTTAATGAAAATCTGCGTAATCTGTGGATGGTTTGTGGCTCACTCTTCTTCCTCGTCACCACCCACTCGTCGTTTGCGCACAGACGGATTCCCCGGTGTAGGGCTACTACCAGGCGTCCCCGGCAAAGAAACCGCTCGCGTGCCCACCTCGGGGCGAAAGTTTCCGTTGGCGTCGTACAGCCGCTGGTACTGCAGACGATTTCTCACTACACCCTGGACATAGCCACGCGTTTCCTTTAACGGCACCGCTTCCGCCCATTCATCGATCTCTGACGGCAGCGATGAACTCCACTGCACTGCCCGCCCTGGTCCCGCATTGTAAGCAGCAGCTACATATTCAATGCGCCCAAACCGATCAATCTGGTCTCGCAGGTAAGCGGTACCCAATTGAATATTCAGCCTCGGCTCGTAGAGTGAGTCGGCTGTTACCTCTCGATTCACACCATACTTCCTGGCTGTCAGGCGTCCGGTTGGAACCAGAACTTGCATCAGCCCGTACGCGCTCGCTGAAGAACGCGCGCGGGTGGTGAAAATCGTCTCCTGGCGAATCAGACCTGCCACTTGATAAGGATCCAGATTTCGTGCCCGGGACTCCTGCACGATGATGTCCCAGTAAGCAAGTGGATAAAACACATCCCACTCTTCACGCGTCAGCTCTTCGGGTTTCATCTGCGAATAATCCGGATAACTGCGCTTGAGCGTGTTGAGCGCATGCACATTATCGTCTTCCGAGCGATAAATACGCGCCGTTGCCAAGTTGATCTTGGGACTGTCAGGTGAATCCTCGGCCGCACTCTCCAACTCCGCAAACGCCCATTCATCCAAGCCAACGTTAGATAGTTGATCGGCTTTGAGCATGTGCGTCTCATCTTCGGAGCTGGCTGTCTCTTCCGCCACTGTTACTGTTTGTAGATTGGCCACTGCTTTACCGACGAGTGAGTCAGGGGCAAATGACTTCGCCGGTACGGTGCGCTTCAATACATCGAGTCGTTGCTTGGCCAGGTAGCCATACCAGTTCGCGTCGTAACGGGCGAGCATCGCTTCGTACAACGCGCGCGCTTCGGGTAATTTTCCCGCCCGCTCGGAATCCCTGGCGGCCCAGTACCCGGCCCGTCCCCGATTGTCTGTATTCTTGTCGGCGTAATAAGCCAGATGCTCAGTCAACTGCCGGGATGAATCTGCAAAATTCTTGCCCTCATGAGCAATCCAGGCAAGATCGAATTGGGCCTGGGCCACTTCCGCTGTGCCCGGAAAAGAGCTCACTGCAGTGCGATTGAAGTAAGCCGCGTCGGCATCGTTCTTGGCGTCGGTGGCAATCTGGGCCAACGTCACCAATGCCTTGGCGGTGAAACTACTCTTGGGATACTCGCGCCGCATTTGTTCCACAGTGGCACGCGCCTGTTCCCACATTCGTGCTCGCGCATAAGTTTGGGCCAAGTAGGAGAGCGCTTCCGCCCGCGTCTCACCGGCCGAGGTGGGGATTGCGTTGAGCGAGGTAACGGCGTCGGGAACTTTACGCAGGTTGTACGCGGCAATACCACGGTGCAGCTGATTCTCCTGGGTAAAACTCGCGGGAAACTTCACCGCAGCGTCAGTAAAGGCAGTGAGCGCGTCGTTAAACTTTCTGGCCGCGTAAAGACGTTCCGCGCGAGTGATAGCTTCTTCGCCGCTCGCTGGTGAAGTGGTCGAACCCAGGCGGGTCACTGCTCCCGCTGCTTCCACACTTTCAGCTGAAGCCGGAGCAAAGAAGTAGAGGCGA
>DATFRK010000397.1:0-3280 GCA_035263325.1 Pyrinomonadaceae bacterium
GCCGTTTGACAACGCAAACGCAACGATCAGCGCCGCGACACCCATGCCGATTCCGGTCACAGCAGCCAGCGCTGTAACTCTAGTTAGTCGCCGCCTGGGTCGCGATCGGAGATAACGATAGGCGAGAAATACTTCGTAAGACATTACTTGTTGGCGCCGAAATGGGGGAGATCTAAGCTTGCACGGGCGGACATTTCTTCGTGTCTTCCGGACGGTTTTCGGGCAAGAGCCGTTTTAGATCTGGCTGATCCGTGGCCGTCGGCTCACCCAGGGGACGCAACTCGTAAATCGTTTCTGAAATGCGGCGAAAACTGAAATGCTGCTCGAGTTCAACAATGCGGGGAATCTCACTGCGCTGCCAGCCGCACGGCAACCACCACCTCGGATCAGCGTCGATGAACACCCGCCGGCCTTCCTTGAAATGTCCTTCAATCACTGAAAAGAGTTGGTCACCAGGCCAGCCCCCGCCGGTACCAATCGTTTTCCATTTACCGGTACCGATGGAGGCCCAGTACGTTACCGCGATAGTTTGGGCGCCGGAGATCATCACCGCATCAGTCGGCACCTGGGCCAAGCGCTCCTTGTACTCTCTACTTAGCGCCCGCCGCAGAATAAACTCGCGACTGACTGGTCTGACAATGATGCCGAAGGCAACAGACAGCACGCCGATCGTTACCAGGCAGGCCACCATTGCTCGACGAAGAGAACCAAGCCAACCTCTTGATACGGCCAACCACCAGCTGGCGGCTAGCGGAGCGAGACCCGGGAGTCCGGTGAGAAAGTAGCGCCAGTTAACGGCGGTACTGTAATTGAAAAACAACAACACGTCAGCAAATGCCGCGATGGCCCAAAGCAACAGTAACAACGACATTCTGCGCTCGCGCCACTCACGAATCGGGGCAAAAGGAAGTGACACAAACACGAGTGGTGCAGTGATAAAAAAATAGACTAAGAACGGAACCAGGTTAGCCACTGCGACCGGATGTCGCGCCGACTCATCACGCATGGATTGACGCCAACCAAACCAAATCCAGCGATAGTGCGGATCGCTCACAAACCAGTAGGCAAACCATCCCACCGCCAGTAGCAAGAAAACAAGACACGAGAGTCCGACGTAGATCAACTCCTTCCGGCTCAATTTGCCACGTATCACAAACGGCGCCAACACCAACCAGGGAGCATAAAAGCCAATTGTCTCGCGTAGATTTACGCCCAGGCCCATGAGCGCCGCACCCAGTAAGACCAGCCAGAATTTCTCTTGCTGGATACCGCGCAGGTGAATGATTAGCGCCACCGCCAGCAGCAGGACCGAAGGCACATCTGTCATTACTTGTCCGCCGTACAGAACGAGAACCGGTGAGCAGGCGAGCAGAAATGCGGCGACTGTCGCCGTGTGGAGCGATTGACTTACATCTCTGGCGAGAATCCAGCAAGCAATGATCGCCAAGGGCGTTTGCGCGACCACTGCATATTTGAAAATCAGGTAAGCATTTTCCGGTTGGACGTTGAAGAGAGTGTGGAAGACTACATACAAATAGTGGTTGCCGAAAATGAATAAGTTACGACCCAAAGCCATCGATGAGGGATAACCTGCCAGGGCCAGAATGGTATAGTCCATTCCATCCCAATCACCTATGAATGGATCGATGAAGAAGTTGACCAGGACCAGGGCAGCCAGTGCCGGGGGCAACCACCAGCGCCATTGACTCCAGAAAGGGCCGGTCGAGACAACGCGACTCTCGCTACCAACGTTTCCGCTAGTACGAGCCGCCCTGCCAGTGTCAGCAATGTTGGTCGTCAGGAGTTTTTGGATCAGCAAGTTGAGCTTCGACCCGTGTGTCGGGTCGTTTTACCATCTTTACGCGATTACCCTGCGCATTGTACTCAACTTCATCCATGATGTTGTAGATAAGCAGGACGCCACGACCGGAGGTGCGAAACAGGTTGGCAGGATCGCACGGGTCAGGTATTTCGTGGATGTTGAACCCCTCTCCCTCGTCTTCGACAGTGAAACAGGCTTCTTTCGGAGACAATTCAGCAGTGATCTTGAGCAGTTTTGTAGGGTCGTTCTTGTTGCCGTGCTTTACTGCATTGACGAAAGCTTCGTCGAGGGCCACAAACAGATTTGAACGTTCCGGCTTGATTAAGCCGAGCTTGGAAACGCGTTCCTGGAGGTAATCCAGGACGCCATTCATCAACCCCAGGTCGCTGGGCAATTCAAACTCGATCTTCTCGTGCACGTGAGAAAGGAGTGCGGGATCGTCGACGTAACGGAGCTTGTAAGACAGCGTCTGCTCTACGATTTCCCGCAGTTCGTCCCGATCATACGGAGTACGCAGGTAGTTCAACGCCCCCATTTTGAAGGCCTTGATGATCGTGGGTTCGGTATTGGGGCAATTGTTGACTGGAGTCACCAGACGTTTACGCTGCAGATCGCCAATTGGTCTACCGTTAACCTCTGCTTCCGTCAGGTCGCTGATCACCAGATCAAACTCGTCGAGGTCATCGCGGGCCAGGGCCTTCTCGCGTTCCCCGGTAACTACAACCTCATGGCCGAGCTTACCGAGAACCTGCTCGAGTAGAGCACGCAATTCATCGTTGTTATCGACGACGAGAATCCGGCGTTTTTGCATCCAGCTCCTATCCAATTTAGTTGTCTGGGAGAGATCCAGCCGAACGAGTGGCGCAGCCATAACCACTGTACGAAATTCCTTCGCGCCGCGTTCGAAATATATCAGAAAGCGGGGGATCGGTGACAGTAGCAACCCGGCGGGAGTCCTGACCGATGTGAGGCTGAGCGGGTTTGCAATAGTCTTCCCTGTTACAGTACGTTTCCCTGTCCTACCCGATGGCTAAGCACGGAAAATTACAAACGCTCCTCGAGTATTCAGCCGCTAGGTCCGTTCTAGCTCTTCTCGGCGCGTTGCCGATCTCGACCGCCATGAGCCTTGGTCGCTCGATGGGTAAAGTTGCCTACTGGACCGCGAAGGACCTCAGACGGACTGCACAGAAGAATCTACAGTTAGCTTTTCCGGAAAAGGACCTGCCGGAAAGAAACGATATCCTGCGCGAGTGTTTTAGCAGCCTGGGTCGCGAACTCGGCGTATTCAGCCACTTCTCCACTAGCTCACGAGAAACGCTGTTAAAGTGGATCGAACCGCAAGGACTGGAACATCTCAGAAACGCCAAGACCAATGGTAAGGGCGTCATCCTTTTCACCGGGCACTTAGGCGCGTGGGAATTCACGGCCCTGGCTCTTTCCCTGCTCGGTTATCCCCTT
>DATFRK010000398.1:0-9755 GCA_035263325.1 Pyrinomonadaceae bacterium
AAAGCGGATACTTTTGGACGATCGACAGCAGGACGTATTCTTTCGACCAGATCGTTCACCTCACGCCGAGCCTGGTCCTCCAAATTGCGACGATAGATTTCGGTGCTGATTGCGGCCAGCCGATCCAACGGCAAGCCAGAGTCACTAGCGCCCAGGCGCCAGCGGTAAGCAATACTCACTGCTCCGAAATCGAAGATCGTTGCCTGCAAGCTGCCGGGCTCTCCCAGCAATTTTTCCGTTGTCTGCAAATCCAGAATTACCGGCGACTTTGAATACTGCAAATGGGCGGGCGTCTGCCTTTTTCTCGACAGTCGCTGCACTGGAGCGGCTGAAAACAAGGCGGCTAGCTTCTCAAGCGAGACTTCATAGCCAATGTCGAATGCGAATAGCGCTATCAGCTGTCCCCGCTGAATCGTCGTCATGTCGGAAACTCTCGATTTCTGTTCTAGGAGTCTTAATGCTTCTTACAAATTTTTGTTAGCGGCAATGACCCATTCGACGCCAATGTTACGCGTTAACTGAAAGAGCGAAAAAGCGGGAAGGTATCTTTATAGCGCGCCTCGTATTTGATTCGAAGGAGGCTCTATGTCTCAGCCGCCCCAGTGTACGTCCCGGCCACTCCAATTTAGGTCGCGACCCGCAATACCCGGCCTACAGGTCAGCAAAAACACTCTAATTCGTCCACTTTTCACGGTCCTGGTACTGTTTGTTTCCGTGTCCAATACGCTCGTATTTCCCCAGGCACGCTCGGACAGTCTCACTTCTGCGTTTCAACAGTTTGTCACGCTTGCTTCGCTCGAGCCCGGCAAACCAATCGAACGGGAACTGACTGCCAACGAGAACCACTCTTACACAGTCACCGTTGCCGCGGGGCAGTATCTTTTGGTTCAAGCCGAACAACGGGCCATTGACCTTACCTTGTCGGTATCAGATCCCAGCGGCAAGAAGCTGGTTGAAACTGACATGTTCCGCATGGGAGAGCCGGAATCGCTCTTTTTCGTGGCCGAGACCGCTGGGCCCTACCGCCTGGAGGTGAAATCTCTCCTGAAAGCGGCGCGGAAGGGCCAGTATGAGCTGAAGATCACAGAAAGCCGGCCAGCTACCGCTGGAGATTCGAGTGCCGTAGCGGCCGAAAAGCTGGTAGCTGATGGTGTGCGCATTGAGCAATCAGGAACAGCAGATCTAAAACGAAAAGCGATCGAAAAGTATCAGCAGTCTATTCCCCTGTGGCAAAACGCGAAAGACACGGCGTGGGAAGCGAGGACGCTCTGCTTGATCGCTGCTGACTATATATATTTGGGTGAGAAGCAACAGTCCTTCGACTTCCTGAACCGTGCCTTAACGCTGGCGGAAAGTGCCGCCAATCGATCTGACGACACCCAAAAGCGTGAGGGTATCAAAGCAAAGGCCTACGTTCTGGATACCACTGGCCGAGCGAATCAAGAATTCGGGAACAGAAAAAAAGCGTTAGAACTCTACAACGAGGCGATGAACCTGAGCCGGTCGGTGGATGATCGAGTGGGAGAGGTTAACTCGCTCATTAACCTCGGCAAGATGACCCAACTCACCGGCGATTATCCAAAGGCCCTCGAGCTTTCGGAGCAGGCGCGACAGTTGGTTAACGCATTGGGTGATCTTCGAAAAGAAGCGCCCATCCTCAACAACATCTGCATGACCTATCAATCCACCGGTGCTTACGAGCAGGCGTTTGCGGCCTGTAACCGAAGCGTGTCGATCGCACGAGACTGGAATGATCGTTGGACTGAGGGAAATGCTCTCAACAACTTAGGCAGTGTCTACTACGGCACCGGAGATTATCAGAAGACGATCGATCTCTATTCGCAGGCGCTTGAGGTATACAAATCGATCGGCTACGGACGCGGTCAAGCCATGGCCCTCAACAATATCGGCTATCTCTACGCCACCCTGGGCGACGAGCAGAAATCGATTGATGCGTACAATCAAGCGCTCGAGATTTTCCTTGCCCAGGGTGATCAAGTCAGGCAAGCCACCGTCCTCAATAATCTCGCCCTTAACTATTCGAATAAGGGCGACTATCGCAAGGCCCTGGAAATGCACTTAAGACTCTTGCCCTTGCGAGACGCTGCCACTAACCGCGAAGGAACCGCCGTTACCCTCGAGAATATCGCCGAGTGCTACGACCATCTAGGTGAGAAGGACAAGGCCCTCGACTATTACAACCAGACGCTGACTCTCGTCGGAGCCAGTGGTGATCCGCGCGTAATTGCCGCCACTCTGAAAAACATGGGCGCGCTTTATCGAGAGCAAGGTAACTATCAAAAGGCCCTCGACCTCTTGAATCAGGCACGACAAACAGCGCACCGAGCAGGTGACAAATTTAACGAGGGGGTGGCCCTGGCCCAGATCGCCTACGTCGAGCGGGCCCGGGCGAATTACGAAGAGGCTAGGAAGTTCATCGGACAAGCTCTCGTTGAGATAGAGTCGTTGCGCGGCAGCGTAAAGAGCCCGCAGTTGCGCGCTACCTTTCTGGCGTCAGCCAGGGACTACTATGAATTCCAAACTGACGTCTTGATGCGTCTCCATCAGCAACGACCCGGCGAAGGCTTCGACGCCGCGGCCCTGGCAGCAAATGAACAGGGGCGGGCGAGATCTCTTCTCGAACTACTGGCCGAATCAGGAGCTCAGATTCGCCAGGGAGTCGATGCCTCGTTGCTTGAGCGAGAGCAGCAGTTGCGCGAGTCGATTTCTGATAAGGCAGAGCAACAGATGCGCCTGCTTAGCAAACAGCACACGGAAGATGCAGCTGACAAAGCAGCGAAAGAGATTGATGCCCTGACAACAGACTACGAGCAATTGTTGGCGCGCATCAGGCAAACGAGCCCACGCTATGCCGCTCTGACGCAACCTGAACCGCTCAGTCTCAAAGAAATCCAGACGAGCGTGCTCGATCGTGACACGCTACTGCTTGAGTATGCGTTGGGTGATGAACGAAGTTTTTTGTGGGCCGTCACACCAACTTCCATCAGCACATTTGAATTGCCAAAGCGAGAGCTGATTGAAGCGGCGGCCCGACATCTTTATGAACTCGCCACTGAGCGAAACCGGGTCGTCAAAGGCGAAACATTGGCCCAACAGCGCGCGCGCTTGACGCGGAGTGAGGTCGAGTATCAGAACGCGGCGACCGCCCTGAGCAACATGCTCTTGCAACCCGCGGCCGGGCAGTTGGGTGAGAAACGACTCTTGATCGTGGCTGACAGTGCGCTGCAATACGTGCCATTTGCGTCCCTGCCAGCGCCGTCGGATCCGAAGGCGCAAAAGTCGTATCACCCACTAGTGTTGGACCACGAGGTTGTCAACCTGCCATCCGCCTCGGTAATGGCAGTGCTGCGCCAGGAAACTGCCGGGCGTGAACGAGCCCCCAGGACTCTGGCAGTACTGGCTGACCCGGTGTTCCAACGAGACGACCCGCGGATTAACCAGGCCACCGCGGCAAGTAAAGCTAAGCCAGACGAACCTTCGAACGAAGTCTACCGCTCGGCAAAAGAGTCCGGATTGGAAGGTTTCGTACGCTTGCGTTTCACCAGGAATGAGGCTAACGAAATAGCCCGCCTCGCAGATCCAGAGAAGCGATTCGAAGCCCTTGATTTCGAAGCGAGCCGCGCTAACGCCACCAGTGCTGCCTTGGGCCAATATCAGATCGTACATTTTGCGACCCACGGGCTAATCAACAACCGTCATCCAGAATTGTCAGGCATTGTCCTGTCGCTCGTAGATGAGCGTGGCCAACCGCAAAACGGCTTCTTGCGCCTGTATGAGATATACAACTTGAAATTGGCCGCCGACCTCGTCGTGCTGAGTGCCTGTCAGACGGCCTTAGGAGAAGAAATTAAAGGTGAAGGACTGATGGGGCTAACACGCGGTTTTATGTATGCAGGTTCGCCACGCGTGGTAGCAACGTTATGGCAGGTCGACGACCGGGCCACCTCAGAGATGATGAAGCGGTTTTACGAGAAAATGCTCGGCGAAGGACTTCGTCCAGCCGCAGCGTTGCAGGCCGCACAAGTTTCAATGCAGGCAGATAGTCGTTGGCGTTCACCTCATTACTGGGCCGCCTTCACCCTCCAGGGTGAGTGGAAATAAGTACGAAGCAAGTAGCTGGGAGCGCCGGCGGGCCGCGCTCCCAGTACTACGTGGGCCTCGAGTCCTACTTAAGCTCCTCCAGTTGCACCTGACAGACTTGTTGCACGTGAAATGTGTTCGCTGTGCTTTGGGGGCCGTTATGACCGTCGTCAGGTATTAGCCAGCCGCCATTCGGCCCGGGAATCAAATGTGCTAGTTCATGCAACAGAATCAAAGCCCTCGCTCGACGCGTGCCCGGGCCAAAGCTGCCGATGTAGGAGGGATACTTGTGCGTATCCTGCCGACGCTGATAGAACGAACCATTACTGTTCACTCTCGCCTTGGCAAACAGTCGATAAGATACACCTGCGGCAACATTAATAATCACAAGTGGTTTTCCATCCATCTGAAATGAAACCTCACGCAGCAGAGGTTCAGGCCTTACGAGCGTGACAAAACTGTTGAGCACGGTAGTCGCGAGGTACGATCCGCCATAAAAACTGCTACAAGTGTTTTGCTTACTGAGAATCGTGAAGACATCGGCGTAAGCCCGATTGAGATCCGAGTCCCTTTTCGCAAAGATCAGACGGCGCGGCAGGTCCGCCGAAGTTTCCTTGACCTCCTCAACCGTCAAGGGACTGGTATTGCTGTTTGCCTGTTGAGCCTGCGAGCGAGCCGTTGGTAGCAACAAGAGACAGATTAGGCAGCTGGTCCAAAGAGACATGTCTTTCCCCCCCCACCAATTCGTTAGTGCTAATTGTTGACTAATTACCGTTCAGAGGTATTGGAACAGCGTAGCAGTCTTGTACGTGGCTAGCTTTTAATGGGAATCGTTGAGAAGGCTCTGAACTCAGCTGGAGTGAAGCCGGTATGCTCCTTGAACAAATGGCTGAAGTGGCTCTGGTCATAGAAGCCGGCAGCTGAAGCAATCTCTGCAATCGGAGCTTGGGTTTCAGACAACTGACGCGTGGCCCAGTCGAGGCGAAGCCGACGGAGGTACCCGCCCACTGTTGTCCGATAGTGTTTCTTGAAGGTGCGCGCCAGATGAGTCGGATGCACTCCTACTATGCGCGCTATCTCTATCAGGTTAAGCGCGTCGTTAAACTGACCATGCAGCAGATCTCGTGCCTCCATTAACCAACCGGGAGGGCGAACCGGCGGCTTTATCAATGATCGCGAGGCGTATCCGAGCACCTCCAGCATTAATCCTTCGAGGATAACTGGCGCGACGCTATCACTGATTCTTGATTCACGATAGATTCGCAACATGAGTGCAGATACAGGGCCGTCGGCAAAGTGCCTATATCCTTCAAACACTTCTAAGAAGTGCTTGCAGGTCTCGAGCCATTTTTGCTCCACCTCAATCATTAGAGACCGGTGGGGCGCGGCGCCGTATTCATCGGAATGTATTTTTCCTGGAGCTCGCATGATCACACCACCAGGCTCAGTGATGACGCGAGCGCCGTCAATGATCTCGAGACCCTGGCCGGATATGGTCACACAAATGCTTGCCTGGTCATGAATGTGAGCCGGAGTTCTGGAATAAGGACTCTGCAATGTTTCGGTTAAAGTTAATGCGGATAGTTTTAGCTTACGGAGTTCCTTACAAGCAGGCGCTGCTTCCGCTGGCCGACTGATGCTTTCAACGGGCAAAACTCGGCCATTGCCATCGCCGCGATTGCACTGTTTCATGGATATTTCCATTTCCGCGGATACGTCTCTCTAATTGTCGAATGAACATTGGTCTAAACGATCTCGACGACAAGAATGTTCGCAGCGGCACAAGCTCTACTAGGTTTCGTGGACTCTACTGAGTAGAGAAGGAGATTCGGGCCGGCCATAACCAAATTTAGACTAGAGGCAAGAACCGTATTTTTAGTATCATACTTGCCATGAAGGTAAACGTCCTGGTTCTGGATGATGTTTTCGATTTGGGATTGTCCGCCGTCCTCGATGCCTTTCAGACGGCCAATGAACTCGCCGAGATCTCCGGGTTAACCGGCGAGCGATTTGAGGTAAGGATCGTCGGTCTAAGCAAATCGATCAAGACAGCGCAGGGCCTGGCTGTCCCGGTGCAGGCGACAGGCGCCAGGGCGCCTGACTGTGTCGTGGTACCGGCGATTGGATACAAGATGCCCGGACCATTAGAGGCAGCACTCGCGCGGCCAGACATTCAGACTGCGGCTGTTCTATTGCGGCAGTGGGCGCGCAAAGGTGCGTTGATGACGGCCGCTTGCGTGGGGACCTTTGTGATGGCCGAGTCAGGCCTGCTGGACCAGCAACGCGCCACTACCACGTGGTGGCTGGCGCCAATGTTTCGCCAGCGTTACCCAAACGTGTCGCTCGACGAATCGAACATGATTGTAAAGTCCGGACGTTTCGTTACTGCGGGAGCAGCGCTCAGCCACATGGACCTGGCCTTGTGGGTCATTCGCGGAGTTAGCCCGAAGCTCGCTGCCCTAACAGCGAAGTACCTGATCGTCGACGCGCGGCCGTCGCAGTCCGCTTATGTATTGACCGATCACCTCGCCCACTCCGATCCAATCGTCCAGCGTTTCGAAGAATGGGCTCGCGCGAGATTGAAGCAAGGATTCTCCCTGGATGATGCTGCCAGGGCAGTTGGCTCCAGCAAGCGAACCCTCGCTCGCCACATGGCGGCGGTACTGGGCAAATCCCCATTATCTTATTTCCAAACTCTTAGAGTTGAGCGCGCCGTTCATCTGTTGAAAACGGGCAACAGCAGTGTCGAGGAGATTGCCGCCCGCGTCGGCTATGCGGATGGTACGACCTTGCGTAACCTTTTACGGCGCCGCTTAAAGCTGGGCATCAAAGAAATCAAAAGAAGCGCATGAAGTTTGGAGTGCGGCGACTTGTCGCCGCTTTGTGATCGCGCGAAGCTAGCTCGAAGCGAAGCAAAAGCGGCGACAGGTCGCCGCACTCCAAAAGGAGACCGTTAAGCAGCCTTGCCAATCTCCTGCGAAATCTTGACGCCCAAAATGTCAGTCCTCTCGATGACCGGCGTCACCGCGAAGAGGTTTGGCGCGTTGTCCATGAGGGCCTTGGCAATGGGCCCGGTGAAGTGTGTTTGCCTGCCCGACTCATCGTGAAACGCATCGAATATGGCAAACGTGGATGGTCCCAAGCGGAGCGCGAACCACAGCGGCGTGGTCTTCTCCTGATTCGCCAACTGCAGACCTTGTTTCAGAAAGGCGGCAACCTCTTCTTCTTTCCCCGGTTTCGCCTCAAGCCGCACAAAAAATCCCACTGTAAGCATTTCCCTTTCTCCTTTAGCCGAAATGTCGGCCGGGTTAGAAAGGTACGCTCCATCGACTATTTATGCTAGAGGCAAGAATGCCATTTTTAGTACCAAACTTGCCAATGCAATTTTTGGTGCTGGAGAATCTGCATGTAACGTTTCTTCCGAGATGTTCATTACTATTGGCGGCCGTCAGCCAAACAGATTCCAGCAGCGGTTGCGCTGGTAGGACGGCACGCTTTTGCAGAGTGGTATGTCAAATCGCTGGGAGGAGCATTCTAAGAAATGGACACCATCATTGTTACCGTAACCGACCTGACCTTTCCCGCAAAATTGGAGGATAAATTTTGCAAGTTCCGTCCGCTCATTAGCATCAGGTACAGAGATGCTAACGACAAGATCCTGTTTGCCCGCGAGGCTATGCCAGGTTTGGGCAAGCGCGACTACTGGGAATGCGAAAAAGATAATAAGAGCAAACCGGATTTTGTGCGGCACGATTCCGAACCTAAGGTAGACATGGACAAGTTAGGGATCTCTCGCCGGGAGATTACCTTTAGTGATCTTAATCTCAACAAACTGGAGAGAGTCGATCTGGAGCTCCTGGACATAGACATCAAGGCAGGCTTTTTTGATGCATTCAAGGACAATTTGCTAAAGGTCCTACCGGTAGCAATCACTCCCTTTTTGCCGGCGACATTGCCACTGTCCCTGACCCTTATTAAGAGCGCCATCGAGAAGGGCACAAACAAAAAGCTTTCGGATCTCCAGAAGGGACTGATCGATAAAGCGATTGGGAAAGAGGACGGAGCAGCGCGCACGATATTTACTCATAGCCAAACACTGGCGACCGAGCCAAAGCAAACGATCACCCTTAACGGTGCTGGCGTCGAGGGAGTTTACTCGATGACCCTGGAAATCGAAGCGACGTAGTCAACTACTGAGATGCTGCTTCGCAGAATTGACAAGCCAGTTACTGTTTACAGGAACGTCGCATATCTTGCAGACAACACTCGCGCAAAGCGATCTTCCTATTAGGGTGTGATGGTTGCTAAAGTCGTTACTTTGCCGTCACGCCCTAGTTTCCGAACGCGAGGTGGCCATGCCTCATGGGCCTCTGAGTTAGGATTGATATGCTCCAACACGTATACCTCATCCTGATAGATGGCCACACCGCTTGGTGCCAATGGTTTTTCTGCTTTTAGAACCGTTGTGACTTTGCCATCAGGCAGGATTTTAATCACACTCCCACATCCACTCGCTGCTACATAAACGATGCCGCGCGAGCTTACAGCCAGACCTCGCAGCCAGGGTGAATCCTTCGCTGCGACATTCAACTCGCAGTCATTCACAACGACCGGATTTACCAAGGTGGTAATCGTCCCATCTATCGTGATTTTCAAAACGGCCTTTGGGTAGCTGGCATAGAGTGAGCCGTCCGGGCCAACCGCTAAGCCCTTGATCCCACCAAGCTCCTCCGATAGCTGACGAAGACTTGGGTTGAGGAGCGTCTCTTTACCGTTTGGTGACAACCGCCCAATCTGCAATCCTCCTGGAATCATCCGCTCGTCATCACAGGCAAAGTAGAGGTTTCCATCTTGCCCAACGACCAGTGGAGAGCCCGCGTCACCGATGAGTGTGGGTTTGACATTGAAGGGAGTTCGCCGCTTGAACCATCTTGGCGAATGCTTCGATTTCTCAAAAAACACTCGGGAGAAGCTCCCTGTCTGGTCCAGCGCGAGCCAATGCCCACCTTCTTTGTGAACCATGGTCACGTTGCCCCGCCGATCAATTCTCAGCAAGCCACGAGAAAGGTCGGAGAAGTAAACCTGTCCCTCCCGGTCAACGACGATGCCGGAACTCGGATGGGCAAACGACAAGCTCACAAGAACGAAAGGAATCGCCAGGATGAGAAGAAGCACAACGAGCGGGCGAAGGTATGCAATTTGTTTACTTATATCGTTGACGTGGTTAGCTTGAGACAATATGTTCGCCATCACGAATCACTCCTAAGCAGGTGATCAGGTGAGATTTAGACGAATGAGTACTGGCTTCTCTTCCACTCTTTACGTTTAAGCGCTAGCTGAGAAACCCGGGCGCGCTTCAGGTGGCCCGGGCCGCACGAGTTTATTGGATGTACTGGGAACAATACCAATTCTCAAGCTGGTCCAACTCGTCCAAGTCAGTCAAAGTCCGTAGTTCGATTCGACCATTACCAGCTGAACAGCACCACTCGGGTTGGATATGACTCGAATGAGCACCGAATACCACGCTGAAGATGATTGATTACTACGAACGGCGGGCGAACAATCCGTCTGTTGAGTTTGCACGCCAGGACACGCGAGCTTGGGTCATCTACTGATGTTGTGCGATCCATAAAAGTAAATTCCACGCATTGCGA
>DATFRK010000399.1:0-5809 GCA_035263325.1 Pyrinomonadaceae bacterium
TGCCAAAGCGCACCGCGACGTAACGAGTCCGGTGTTTCTCATTGAGGTTCTGAATCACCAGCTCCGCAACTCGCTTACAGGCGCCCATCACCGATGTTGGTCTGACGGCTTTGTCAGTCGAAATCAGGACAAAGGCCTGCGCCCCGTAACGACCGGCCAGGTCTCCGACACAACGAGTTCCGAGGATGTTGTTTTTTACTGCCTCGACCGAATTCAACTCCATCATCGGCACATGTTTGTGGGCAGCGGCATGAATCACCACTTGTGGTCGATACTTGCGGAAGATGTTCGTCATGCGCGCTTCGTCGCCAATATCCGCGACGAGAGGCACCAGGTTGAGATTCGGGAACAGCGACCGCAGCTCGTGGTGAATGTTGAAGAGTGCGAATTCAGCACGCTCAACCAGCAAGAGGTTTGCGGGACGGAAGCGGGCCACCTGGCGAGTCAACTCCGAGCCAATTGAACCACCCGCACCGGTTACCATTACTGACTTACCCTGCAAAAAGCGGCCCATCTCTTCTTCGTTGAGATTGACCGGTTCACGCCCGAGTAAGTCTTCTACTTGCACATCCCGGATGCGACTGATCTGGACCTTCTCCTGCAGGATCTCGTAGAGACCGGGAATTATTCTCGCCTTCACGGGAATCTTTTCGCAGGTATCTAGAATGGCTTGAAACTGTTCGCGCGTAGCCTGGGCAATCGCAATGATGACGTGATCAATCTTCAGTTCTTTCACCAGTCGCGGCAGGTCAGCGATCGTGCCTACCACCCTGATGCGATGAATTGTTGATCCTTGCTTCTCGGGATCGTCATCCACGAAGCCACGAATGACAATATCCATGCTGCCGCGATTGATGATCTCTTTAGCGGTCATCACTCCGGCTCGGCCTGCGCCGATTAGCAGCACGGGCCGCTTGTGAGCCGAAGCAAGTCGCCTTCCGTTGCGCCTGATGAAGCGTCGTTCATACCAGGCACGGCGGATGACCCGGATACCGAGCACGCACCCGATGCCGAGAAAAGTGGTCATCACGATCACGGAATAGGGAACGCGCCAGGCAATGTACGAGTCTGGCAAAAGCATTCTCAGCGCGACCAACGGCAATGCCGAAGTTAAGGCTGCGACCACGAACGCTTTCAATTCAATGATTCCGATATAACGCCAAATGATCGTATAGACTCCAGTCAGAATCAGTGCCGTGATCTGGACAGCCAGGACGTAAGGCAATTGCAGTTTGATGAAAGAAAATCTGTTGTCGGGGATATCGAAGTCGAAGCGCAACAAGTACGCAAGTACGAAAGCTGCAGCCAGCACAACGATGTCGCAAAGCACGAATAGCCACTTGGCTCTTAACCAGGCTAATTCGCGACGGAGATGATTTTTAGGATTGTCGAGATTCATTATTCTTGCCTCGAAGTGGATAACGCACCATTGATGAAGCAGTAAGACTCGTCACTACTCTCTGGTGACATCGCCCGCACGAGTCGACCCTTGATCGTCGCCTCTTTACGATGCCTTCCCTTTGATCGTCGCCCCTAAAATGAAAAGCGGCCCGCAAGGCCGCTGGTCTCTTGTTCCACTCAATTCCGTTGCCGGTTAAACGGCAGGCTCTAAGTCGTAATGCAAAACATCGTAAGCACCATCCGAAAAGTACAATCGCCTAACTCCCGGTTCGGGCGGCGCAGCAGGATCACCAACGCGACCTTGCCAGACGCGCAGCAAGGTGCCGTTGTCCTGCCAGAACGCACCCGGATAGGGACGCGTAGTGGCGCGCACCAGCCGTTCAACTTCGGCCACGGACATGGCGGCACTTAAGCGGCCATCCGCCGGCTTTCGTCCTTCCCAAACCGATGCATGCTCTTCTTGTTGCGGCACCGCTTGTACTCGATCACTCATGAGGTCGGGCCAAACGCGGCCGATCAAACTTGCATGCGCGTCGGTCACACGTTCGTAGAGCGTGGTAGCAGTTTCGTCACTGGCCAACGGTAAACGTTGCTGCGCAATAATTGGACCGGTATCGACGCCCTCATCCAATTGAAACAACGTCACGCCAGTTTCACTAAGGTCTCGGATGATGGCCCAGGGTATAGCGGCCCGACCGCGTCCCGTGGGCAGCAGAGTCGGGTGCATTCCCAACACGCCGCGACGCGGAGCAGACAAGACATCGCGACGTGCAATCTGCGACCAGCCGATAATAAATAGCCAATCGAGTTCGCGCTCTCTGATAGCCGCAAGAGCTTCGTCGTCGTTCACGTTCTTGACCTTGAGTACTGCAACATCGTGAGCGGCACAAAACTGGTCTACGTAGACGCGACCAGACTTTTGCGTCGCCAATTCGTCGTGCAGCGTAATAACCAGTTCGAGTTTGCCGCCGACTTTATAGATCTCTTCCATGCAGGAGAGACCGAGTTGGACACAGGTGACGAAGCCAAATTTCATGTTTAGTACACTGGCGGTCGCTTCGAAAGATAACGAAAGGTCCGCAAGATAATGCTCATATCAGAGACGAAGGAGAGCTTGGCAGCGTAGGTACCATCCCACCTGGCCTTTTCCTTCTCCGGCATGCCGTCATACGCGTTGATCTGGGCCAATCCAGTCAAACCGGGTTTACAGTCAATGGCGCCGTTCGTCTCACGAATCTGACAGAGCTCCAGTTGCGAAGGCAGTGGCGGTCGCGGACCAACCACACTCATCTCGCCACGCAGGATGTTGAAGAGCTGTGGCAGTTCATCAAGATTGGTGCGGCGGATTACCTTGCCAACCCGCGTCACTTTAAGTTGACCTGCCTGCGCTGAGGGCATGTTTCGTGTGGCTACGGGCATGCTGCGAAACTTGAATACTTCAAATAATTCACCACCACGCCCAACCCGTTTTTGGCGAAAGAAAACGGGACGGCCATCCTCCAGGGTGATGGCGGCCGCGATGAGCAACATCACCGGCGACAACACCACCAGCGCCCCCGCGCTAATCGCCACGTCAACTACTCGCTTCAAGAAACGTCCGTACACCTTCACTTCACACCGTTCTGCAATTTCCAACGGCGAAAACCTGTCTGAAAAGCCTCAGCGTAACGCATGCCAGATTGTCCGCCCCGATAGGCAGCTAAGCCGCGCACCACTTCAGGGCTGCGCGGATGAGGAAATGGCCGCATCACACCGCGATAACATTTCAGGGCCTGGAGCTTTTGCTCGATCCCTTCGTCGTTGATCTCGAAGAAGGTGTCAGCGTGGAACGTTTCGCAACCGGAAGGAAACGACCAGTCTGTCGACGACAGAACTTCCATGAAATAGAGAGCACGCAAAGGAGCAATTTCCGGCTGCCGCTGAAACAGTCGCACCGCTGCCTGGCAAGCGAGTGATGTCTGCACGTGGTCGTTGTTCAGGTCGGCCGGATGATGAGTAAAAACAACGTCGGCGGCTGTCTCTTTGATTGCATTTTCAATGAACTGCACCAGTTCTAAATGGGCCACCGTGTTGAAGCGAATATTGGGAAAGTCACCGAAGATTGGTTCAGCGAAGCCTAACAACTTTTGGGCGCGCATCGTGTCGTGCAGCAATTCATCGTCTGCTGGTCGATTTTGCCGGGCCATGGCGCGACCGGAAAGAAAACAAGTATGGACTGGGAGTTTCTGGCGAGCTAAAGCAGCCGCGGTACCACCGCAACCGAGTACCTCGTCATCGGGATGGGCTACTACTATGAGGATTGAATTCATTCCTTTATCTCCAATTAAGTGAGGGCGAGGACGCTCAATTCACGATGTTAGCTATGTTGTCGAGTACCGATTCGGGTCGCCAACCCAGCTTACGGCGAGCGCGAGCGTCAGAAAAAGTTAGGGTTGAAGTCATCTTCCTGGCCGCAGCCGTGGTTACCGGGAGTCTGAGGTTGAGTACTGAATTCAGTGCTTCACCAGCTCGTCCGGCAGTCTTGACTGCGCCGATTGGCAGTCGGAAAGGTGGCCGGCGGCCCAGTGCGTCACACAACGCTTCCTCGAGTTCCAGGAAACTGGGGTGGTAGCCGTCGGTAAGATTGAAAGTGCCGCCCAGCTTAGCAATCGCTGGAAGTATGCGACTGACGTCAGCCGCCAGCACCATGCTGCGTCGGGCTGCGCCGGAACCAACGCCGCAATAACGTCTTCTTCTCAACGAGTCGATCATCAACTTTAGATTTCCCGGAGCTTTACTGCCAACCACGAGTGGCAAACGTACAATGCCGATGCGCACTCCACGTTCGGCGCCCCAGGCCAACACTGCGTCTTCCGCCTGGCACTTGCTGACGCCATATGGATCAGATGCCTGTCGCGGTGTGGTCTCATCGAGAAGCTCGCCCTCCTCGCGCCCGTAAACTGACACGCTACTAACAAGCACCAAAGCCTGCGGCAGTCGTTCAAGTTGGGTTAACTGACTTAGCAGGTTGTGCGTACCTTCAACGTTGACCTGGAAGAACATCTCCCGCTCAGCTTCGCTACGTGGCACCACATGAGCGAAACCGGCGACGTGATAGACAGTGGAGAAGTGCTGACCCGAAAAATCCAGGTTCTTCGCTGTGAGATCCCCGAGGATTGTCTTGTGTCCATTGGCGCTACTGCGACACAACAGAGTGATGGTATCGCCACGCGACTCCAGGTTTTGCACCAGGTGACGACCAACAAAGCCAGTGCCGCCAGTCACCAGGCAGCTCTCGGACACTGTACCGTTGCCCTGACTCTTCTGAGTTGAAGGAACAAAAGCTAAAGTAGACATTGCTTACCCCATGTTCTGTTGCTAACTGGTCACTAACTAACGTTGCCAGTAGCGTCTTGAGTGCGTTGCGGGCCGACGCCAAGCCATTCATCACGTTCGCCCCAACGATTCCAAAACTTGGCTAAACCGAGCAAGAAGCCGCTGCCGTACGACAAATGCAACACTGCAAATGAAGCTGACAACACGTGGACTCGCGCGCAATTCTCGCGCAACGCTAAGCGAATAGAGATGGCGAGATTGGCCAACACGTAACTGCCGGCTACCGACAGGAATAACCACTTGCCCAGGGGATGGGCCAACATAGCCAGGAAAGAAATCACCAGGCTACCCACGAACAACGCCGGTACAAAATGCCTCGGACGCATCTGGCGCGGATGTTTTTGCAGCACGCGCACTTTCCAGTAACCGTACTGAAAATACTGGCGCCACAAGGCCCGCAACGTCGTCCGACTGCGATACTGCGAGCGCAAGTCGGGCGACAACAGAATCCGACCACCAAGCTTGCGTAAGCGATGGCTGTATTCGCAATCCTGACAGCGAACCAATTCTTCATCCAGTAGACCGACTCGTTGGATCGCTTCGCGCGTGAAGGTGCCAAACGCTACGGTGTCGACATACTTGGTCTCGCTCGACCCGATGCGAAACGCGGAATCACCGACACCAAACGGAGAGCCCATGGCGAGTGCTATTGGTCGCATAGCGGTGGTTTCGCAAATGGTAGTGATGGGACCACTGACGCAATCCGCCAGGCCTGCCTGCAGGAGACGCGAGCTGTGGCGGAGATAGTCGGAGGCCAGCTCGGCGTGGCCACCCAACATCATGATCATGTCACCCTTGGCCACGGCAACAGCGGCGTTGAAGCCTGCTGCCATGATCTTCCGCGGGTTATCCACCAATTGCACCCGGCTATCCGCCTGGGAAATCTCGTTAACGATCTCCCGCGTTCTGTCGTCCGAACGGCCATCAGCCACAAGCACTTCTATGCACTCGGCGGGATGGTCCTGCTGCAGCACCGAAGCAATACTCTGCCGGATGGCGCGCTCTTCGTTGCGCACCGGCATGATCACTGTAA
>DATFRK010000400.1:0-9241 GCA_035263325.1 Pyrinomonadaceae bacterium
GTCATCGTCTCTCACCTCGAACGAATCGTACCATGAGACTCCATACCTCAGCAGCAACGTTGATCCGCTTGAGCGGCTCGCCCACTCAAATTAAGCCTCCGGATAGTTGGCACGACTCAGCTTGTCGTCACAGGTAAGACAATTTCTATAATAAGGCCTCCGCCTGGAGCGTTTGCTGCTTTGATCGTTCCCCCATGAAGCCGTACCGCTCGTTCCGTAATGGCCAGGCCGAGACCGGTGCCACCGCTGCGCCGATCTCTCGCGTCGGCGACGCGATAGAAGGGGCGAAACAGATCGTTAAGGGCCTCCTCCGGTACGCCAGTGCCGTAATCTCTCACGGTGATCATTGCGTTTCCCCGATTGCCGTCGTTTGCGCACTGGAGCGTGACGAGGACGCTGGTATTCTCCTCGGTATACCTAACAGCGTTGCGCACAACGTTCTCGATAGCACTCCGGAGCAGTTCAAGATAACCAAAGACCTGGCACTCGCCCGTCGTAGTTATCTCAACCTTCCGCTTGCGGGCCTGCGCCTCGAAATCAGCGTCCGCAACAACTTGAGCGATGAGGTCTCGCAAATCGACCTGCGTTTTTTCCCCCTCGTCAGGCGAGGTCTCCAAACGGGTCAACGTCAACAACTGCCCAATCAAGTCGTCCAACCGTTCTGACTCCCGCTCGATGCGGTCCAGTGGTCCAATCAGACCTGGCGCTTCTGTCTCTGCGCGCCGCTTCGCTATTCCCAGCGCGACACTCAACCGCACGAGCGGCGAACGCAGCTCGTGAGAGATGTCGCCCAGTAACCGACGTTGCGACATCACCAGCGTTTCAATGCGTTCAGCCATGCTGTCAAAGTCATGGCTCAACTCGGCGAACTCGTTCTTCAGGGTGCCAAATCTGGAGCCAATGCGAACCGATAGATCTCCGCGCGCGAGTTGTCGCACACCGGCGCGTAACACGCCCACGGGAGCTGCAAGGTAGCGGGCCAGTGCATAGCAAACTAATCCGGCAGTCAGGATCACCGCGGCGAACCGGATCAGCAGGGGCCCAGGGTTGGAAAACAGCGACACGGATCTGTGCCGGGGCATTTCGCTCACCAGCACATAATGAGCGCCGCCACCGCCGTAGACCTTTTGCGCGACCAGCGCAACCGGTTTTGGTTCATCAGGAAAGTCAAAGACCGGTTCGTCATTCGTTTGGATCCGCTCGGCCACTTCGGCTAAATGCTTCGTTCCTTGAGTGGCAGCGCGGCCGGACACTTCGCTGCCGCCCGCGTCGTAAATCCTTGTTTCCATCTGGGCCGTCTGCTCGACCCGCTGCAGGTAAATAACAAGCGCGCCCTGTCCGTCGCGTTCGTAGAGCTCAGCGGCTGTCTGTGCATAAACACGGACAGCAGTGCCCGTCGCTTGACGCCACTGACTCTCAGCCTGGTTCGATTCGGTTAACGCAATTGCAGCCACCAGGGCAACACTGACGAGCGCGATCGCCAGCCAAAACCAAACGAAGATCTTGAGAAATAGACTCATTAAGCTCGAGCAGCAGGGTGATGATTATCAGCACCTGGCAGCGACAGGTCGCCGCACTTTAAACTCCATATTCATTCCTATCACCCTTCACCCGGAGGCCCTGGCGTAAATATAGCCAGTACCCCGCACAGTCTTGATGCGCTCCAGGCCGTTGACTTCTGCTCCCAGCTTGCGACGTAAGCTGCTGACGTGCATATCAATACTGCGATCGAGCGGCGCGAGCGGGCGACCCAACGCAGCTTGCGAAAGCTCCTCACGTGACACGACGTGACCAGCGCGAGCCAGTAACGCGGTAAGCACATCGAATTCAGTGGAGGTCACATCAACAAGTTCGCCACGGAGATGAACAGTGCGGCTGCTGATGTTCACGCGTACGTCGCCAAGACTAATCGTTTCGCCGGCAGCGGTTGAACTTGTTTCCCCTTTATCTCGTGTACGTCGCAGGATGGCGTGTATGCGGGCGACCAGTTCGCGCGGGTTGAAAGACTTAGGCAAGTAATCGTCGGCGCCGATTTCGAGTCCGACTATGCGGTCAACATCTGCACCACGCGCTGTCAACATCAGAACGGGCGTGTTCGAATGAGCCCGAATCCGACGCAACGCTTCAAAGCCGTTAATGCCAGGCAGCATCACATCCAGAATGATGATTGCGTAGTCGTTGGCGAGGGCTCGCTCGACACCTTCCAAGCCGTCGTGCGCCGACTCAACCCTGAAACCTTCCGGCTCAAGATACTCAGTTACCAGGGCACACAATTCAACGTCGTCGTCTACTACCAATATTCTTTCCATACTCCACCCCAACCTTGCGACTTCTGGCGCAGCTCGAGCGTGATCATCTCGGACTTCGACTGCTCTCATTTGGCAAGCAGATAGCCATCATAGCGCACCCGATGCGTCTCATTGGATTTGTAAAGAAATGTAAATCCGAACGCCGCTAATCTTTACAAAATCTTACATCACTTGACGCACTTTTACGCCACCAACAGACACTTGGCCATCTAATGGAACCACCAGAGACGGGCACGCTCCCCCGAACGCGAGCGCTGCAAAGTTTCTTGTTGTGGTCACTCGGCCGCAGATGATTGATTTGATTTTTCACAGACTTGATTGAGCAACCAGTTGGACGAAAGAAAGGATTTAGAAGGAATGAACTCCTCAGGGTCAAAATTCAACCATATCGCTTTGAAGGCGGGGGTTGGATTCACGTTGTTTATTGTGGCCGCCGCCATTGTGCTCGCGATCGGTCTCAACGGGCGCGGCACACGGGCTTTTGCACCGTCAACTAATCTGCCGGCCGAATTACCGGCGACGACGGGCGCCACAGAAATGGCGCGCATGTCATATTCACCGATCGTGAGTCGGGTGGCTCCGGCGGTCGTTACGATTCTCTCAGAAGGTCACGTCGAGGCTCCTCAGCAGCAGCCGTCTTTCGGTAACCCGTTCGGCGGCGAAGAGGAGCAGGAGCAGCAAGCGCCGCGGCGCCGAATGGGCCTTGGCTCAGGCGTCATCGTCAGCAGCGACGGTTATATTCTGACTAACAACCACGTCATCGCGGGCGCAGAGAAAATCAAGGTGCAGTTAACTGATAACCGCGCTTTTGATGGGAAAGTCGTCGGCTCCGACGCCCCCTCTGATTTGGCCGTAGTGAAAATCGAGGCGAATGGTCTACCGGTGCTGCCGTTGGGTAACTCGGATGATGTTCGTGTGGGCGACGTCGCACTTGCCGTTGGCAATCCACTCGGCGTGGGACAGACGGTCACTTCCGGAATCATCAGCGCAAAAGGTCGCCAGACCGGATCGTCTGATGGTAGCTACGAGGATTTTCTGCAGACAGACGCGCCGATCAACCAGGGAAATTCTGGTGGCGCACTGGTCAATACCAATGGTGAATTGATCGGTATCAACTCGCAAATCTTGTCTCCTTCGGGCGGCAACATCGGGATTGGGTTCGCCATCCCCAGCAACATGGCGAAAGGCGTCATGGACCAACTCATCAAGTCGGGCAACGTTCGACGTGGTGTGCTGGGCGTGACGGTCCAACCAATCACTTCCGACATCGCGGCCAGCCTCGGACTGAAGGACATGAACGGTGTGATCGTCAATTCCGTGATGCCCGGTGGTAGCGCCGAAAAAGCCGGTCTCAAGCAAGGGGATGTCATCACGAAGTTGAATGGTGTGGCGGTGACTGACAGCAACGCATTTCGCAATCACGTTGCCAGCACTCAGCCGGGAACTACCGTCACGCTGACGGTGTTACGCAATGGGCGTGAGCAAGAGTTGAGTGCCACTCTCGCAGAGCGCCCAGGAACCGCTAGCGCAAGCAGTGATGCGCAAGCTGGCCCTACCGGTGGCAAGCTCGGCGTTAGTGTCGAACCATTGACCCCGGAACTCGCGGCGCAGCTGCGGCTCGACGCGAGCACGAAGGGACTGGTAGTGCGTGACCTGGATCCGGAAGGCCCGGCTGCGGAAGCTGGCATTCAGCGCGGCGACGTGATCGTCGAGTTCAATCGCCAGCCTGTGAGTTCGGTCGATCAATTGCGCGCTGCAATGCAAGACGCGAGCGGACATCCAGTCTTGATGCTGGTCAACCGGAACGGAAATAACGTCTTCGTAACCGTGCGACTCCGCTAATAAAAGGCGAGTAGTCACTTTCTTTGAAACCCGACAGCAGCTTGCCGCCTGGTCCAGGCGGCAAGCTGTTCAATTTTGTGGCCGCGATGAACTGATTTTTGTTTGAGCGAGGAAATGATCATGAGAGCAGTTGTAGAGGTTAATGATCACGCCGCAACGGAAACGATTTTTTTGGATCCTGAGAGGAAGAGTCCGCAGGCGGAGAGTTTCGAAAAACTGTTGTCAACCCGCATCGTGGGGCAGGAACGTGCGGTACGAGGGCTGAGCGAGATTTACCAAACTTTTCTCGCCGGCATGAATGCTGCCAATCGCCCTATCGGAACGATGCTTTTCCTGGGGCCGACGGGATGCGGCAAGACGCGCGTCGTTGAGGCAGCGGCCGAAATACTATTCGGCGACCCGAACGCGGTGACTAAGATCGACTGTGCCGAGTTTCAACACTCCCATGAGATCGCAAAGCTGATTGGGTCCCCCCCGGGCTATCTTGGACACCGGGAAACGTCGCCTTTGCTTTCGCAAGAGAATTTAGACCGCTTCTACTCAGAGGACGCACAACTTTCGCTATTACTCTTTGACGAGATCGAGAAAGCCTCTGACGCTCTCTGGAACCTGCTGCTCGGAATACTCGACAAAGCAACGCTTACCCTGGGGGACAACCGGCGGGTTGACTTCTCCCGCACCATCGTAGTGATGACCTCTAACATCGGCGCCCGCGAGATGTCCGAACTGATTTCGGGACGCATCGGGTTCGGAGCGCCGCGCAGCGCGTCAGCACCACTTGACGCTGACGTCGACCAAAAAATCTATCGCACCGCACTCGAGGCGGCGCGTCGTAAGTTCAAGCCGGAGTTCATGAATCGCATTGACAAGACTGTGGTTTTTCGCAGTCTCAGTCAGCAACATCTGCGGGAGATTCTCGATCTGGAGCTTGAGGCAGTGCAGCAAAGAATTGAGCGTTCGGGTCGCGCAAAGTTCAGCTTCACGTGTTCAGACTCAGCGCGCGATATGCTTTTGGCAGAGGGCACCAATTACAATTATGGTGCGCGACATCTAAAGCGCGCGATCGAACGATCTCTCGTGTTCCCGCTCTCGAACTTGTTGGCCACCGACCAGATCTGCGGTCAGGATTCGGTTACGGTAGACTTCGACACAAACCTTGAGAAACTTACTTTCTCGAAGCGACCCGGCGAAACGTCTGGCAGTGAGAATGTGAACGAGACAGACCAGGCGGAACAAACTGTGATGTTGGCCGGTAACGTGCTGCGAATGGTGCCGCGAAATCAATCGGTAGATCAAGCGAGCACTACGGGTTGAGGTGGTTAATCGCCGCGTCTGAGCACTTTGACCAGCTTGTAACAAGCAATCACCAGGGCGGCTCCCAACATCGCGACGATCAGACTTAACCAGTCTGCTGGCACACTTGCCTGTCCCATTTCTCTGGTCCCGCCATAGGGAAAGATATTTGGATTGACACTGGCGCGGCCATATCTGAAGAGAGCTAGGGAAAGTGTGCCGCCGGCCAAAGCTCCTACCAACCCGAGCCAGACCAACATCCTCGGGTTGTGAGGCACTCGTTTGTCCGATACAAATTTCTCTGCGATTAACCCGGCGACGATGCCGATCAACGCGAAACCGATAAAGAAAAGCATTGCTAACCTCCGCACACTATCGCCCTGGAGTCGACGCTGCTCGGTTCCTCTGGCTTCACTTAAGTCCTAATAACTTTGTGTAAGTCACTAATTTCGCCACCCCTATTAACAGCAGGATGGCGGCGAACACTATCAATGCCACCCGAATATAATTTGGCGTGTGACTCGGTTCTCGGGAGGAAGCTCTCTCCTTCGACTTCATTTTGCGAAGCTCCTTTCCCTCGCCCTTACTTTCAATTCCTCGTCGCTCTCCAATTAACTACCCGACGATGCCGTGAGAGCGCGTTGGCCATCTCCGCGATGCATGTCCAATTCCCCTCCCTGGATACTCCACCTGACGGCGGATCTCAAGGCCCGCAGGAAGTTGCGTTCCTGGGTCATCACATTTCCCATGCACCTCCTGCGTGTGGTCGAGGCTGATCTGATCTGGATTGTGTCGCCCTGTTGAGTGAAAGGGGCGCTAAAGGTGTTACAACCCGACCTCCCGGTAATTCTTCCGTTTCCAAACGTCAGCGTGAGTTGAGTGCCGGTAATCGGACTGACAACAGCTTCCCCGCCGTTGTTGAATCCGGTTACGTTCCATGTCCTGCCGGTGAGCGTTGCCCCTGCTTCTGGTGTTGCCTCCAGGGCACGTTCCCCATCTGCCCGATGCATGTCCAGCCGATCTCCCTGGACAGACCATCTGACGGCCGACTGCAATGCCTTCAGGAACTCGCTCTCCTGGGCCATCACACCATCGGCGGTGCACATCATGTTCGTGTTTGCTAATTGTCCGATACTGACGCTGTTGCCCTGGAGCGAGTAAGACCCGGTAAAGGTATTGCAGCCGCTCCGACCCGAGACCCTGCCCTCAGCGAACGACAGCGAAATTGGTGAGCCAACCAGTGGACTAACAACACCCTGGCGACCGTTGTTGAACCCGGTTACGCTCCATGTTCCACTCAGCGCTCCAGCCGCCTCCGGTTTTCCCTCCAGGGCGCGTTCCCCATCCGCCCGATGCATGTCCAGGCGATCTCCCTGGACATTCCATCTCATGGCCGACTGCAATGCCTTTAGGAACTGGCCCTCCTGGGTCATCACATCTGCGGCGCACATCATGTTCGTGTTTGCTAATTGTCCAATCTTGATGCTGTCGCCAACTAGTGAGTAAGACCCGGTGAAGGTGTTGCACCCGGTCCGACCCGAGACTCTGCCATCCGCGAACGACAGCGAAATTGGTGAGCCGACGAGTGGGCTAACAACACCCTGGCGACCGTTGTTGAATCCGGTTACGCTCCACGTTCCAGCCAGGGCTCCGGCCGCTTCCGGTGTTCCCTCTACGGCGCGTTCTCCATCTGCCCGATGCATGTCCAAGCGATCTCCCTGAACGTTCCATCTAACTGCCGATTCCAACGCCTTTAGGAACTGGCCCTCCTGGGTCATCACATTCGAGGCGCACATCATGCGCGTCACTGCGATTGGTCCAAACTTGATAGTGTTTCCCGCTAGTGTGTAAGAGCCGTTAAAGGTGTTGCAGCCGCTCCGACCCGAGACCCTGCCCTCCGCGAACGACAGCGAGATTGGTGCGGCGACTGGGCTAACAACACCCTGGCGACCGTTGTTGAATCCGGTTACGCTCCATGTCCTCCCACTCAGGGTTCCCAAACCCTCGGGAGTTGCTTCCAGCGCGCGTTCTCCATTTGCAAGATGCATGTCCAACCGATCTCCCTGGACCGTCCAACTGACGGCCGACTCCAGTGCCTTCAGGAACTCGCGCTCCTGATTCATCACCCCTGCGGCGCACATCATCCGTGTCGCTGCGATTGGTCCAAACTTGATGGTGTTGCCCTGTAGTGTGTAACTTCCGCTGAAAGTGTTGCAGCCGGTTCGACCCGAGACTCTGCCGTCCGCGAAAGACAGCGAAATTGGTGAGCCGACGAGGGGGTTAACCACACCCTGGCGACCGTTGTTGAATCCAGTTACGTTCCATGTTCTCCCGGTTATTGCCTGCGGAGCCTCTCTTTCGAACGAAAGTACATGATGCGAGGCTGTGGTCAGATTTAGTCGGTCGCCCGTGATAACGAAAGTTAGCGTATTGGCAAACGCTTTATTGAATGCGCTCTCAACAGTCGAAGCGGCCCCGGGACACGCCATCATTGTGCCCGCCAGTGTTCCCAGCTTTAATTGCATCCCGTCCACGGTGTAAGAACCCGACGTGGTGTTGCAACCGGTAAAGCCTGAGACACGACCAGAATCGAACTGAACAGTGACCGGGCGCTGTAAAGCTGCGAGCGTTGCGGGAGATTGGCCTGGTAGACTTACCAGGCGCCACGGCTGGCCTTCAAGTGTTGTTGTACTGGCAGGAGCACTGTCAAGGCGACAGCAGCCAACCAGAAATGTTCCATCAGGCAGCGACGCGCGAGCGAACATGGGGTGCGTCTTGTCAGACATTCCATCGCTGCACGGAGCCTCCCGGCGAAACAATACAACGTCCTGCCCACCAGACGTGGGACTGCCGCGCCAAACGCTTTCATGGATTAGTTCATTACGTGTTTCACGACCTCGGAACTCGCGGGGTGTAAGGCTGCCGGGAAGCATAACGCTCGCTCGTTCCGGGTTGCTGACACTGATGGCCCAATTTGGTTCGTTGCCAAAGCAGATAACTGTTTGTGCGACAGTCGGGGTGACGCTAGCTACGATCCATAACGCTGCAGCTAGAGATCTCATGAGTATGACTCCTATTGTTTTCCTGGTTTTTACGTCCAGTGCATCATTCGGAGGCCGGAGGGACTAGTCGCCCGAGCGGGAGATCGAAGTTCGTGCGAGATGTCACCAGGCGAACGGTGCATAAAGAAAACGAACGGGGGGCCAATTCTTGCAGGGTATTGTGATCGGACCTTATTTTCCCTGCAATTCATCTAGACGTCGTCGCCGCGGGTGCGGTCATATTCTTATAGATCTTTCCGTCTTTCATTATCACGATAATATTCTTTTTCGGATCGGCGATCAGCTGGATATTGGCGATCGGATCGCCATCTATCAGCAGCAGATCCGCCAGCGCGCCCTCCTCTATCACACCGAGCTTGCCCTTGTACGGGCTCCGTTTCCCCGACAAGGCCAACAGTTGGGCGTTGGTTGCCGTTGCCATGATCAGAGCTTCCGCAGGTGTGTACCATTGGGTCAGGCTGGCTAACAGTGCCCCCTGTTTCTGCGCGAGCGCCTGGGAAAAAATGATGTCTGTGCCCCACGCCGTTTTGATGTTGTACTTCCGTGCAAGCTTGTAAGTTCTGTCGGTGCCAGCGAACACTTCCTCGAACTTGGCTCGCTCTTCAGAGCCTGGAGGGAACGCATTACCTAATTCAGCCGGGAACACCTGCGTACTCAACCAGATGCCCTTCTCGGCCATTAGTTTGGCGCTTGCTTCATCCATCAAGTGCCCGTGCTCGATGCACTTCACGCCTG
>DATFRK010000401.1:0-3330 GCA_035263325.1 Pyrinomonadaceae bacterium
CCTCTTTCCCATCACTGGTCTTAATTTGAAAGTTCAAACTGGTGTCAGCACTGATTAATTCAAAAACCTATGCCAGGAAAAATCAGCGGGGGTGCGCTCAGAAGTTCGAATGGTCAGTTGAGTAGGCAAGCCGCTTACCCCCTTCCCGACTGCGCAAAGTTAGTGAGTTGAATACGAATTGCTGACGGGGCAGTCATGAACGCGACAGTCTCTGCCAGAGAGAGGCGCCGTATTCCTTCGATAAGCGCAGTGGCCGGTAGGCGTAGTAGAGTGGGTGTAGTGTTGTTGGCAGCGTCAGTGCTTCCCAGTCAGACAAGGTGGGCACAAAGATCGCTCGCAACATAGAAGTCACTGCGTCGCGTTTGCGGTCCATGATCTTGAAGTTGTAGAGGTTTGTCTCCGTGGACACTGGCGAATCGTGTTTGGCAAATAACTCAGCTTGAATCGTTATCGCCATCCGCTTCATCTCTTGTTCTGAATCGATGGTGGCAAACACATTCTCGGGCAACTTGATGTCGAAGTGCGATTCAACCAGTCTCAGGCCGAGTGCTAGCATACGCGCCGCTCTTGCTCTCATTGATCGCTCAAGCAGCCTGGGCCAGTTGAGAGTTGGATGTGCTCGCAGTACTTCACCGAGCGACGCAATCCACTCCAGGCTCTGCCACAAGTGTTTGGCTCCATGCATGGCCAGGTAGAGCACCAGGTCCTCAGCGGCAAAAGTGTCGACTTGCGTGCCCGCCAGCGAAACAGTTTCTCGCCGCAAAAGGACTTCGTGCGCTTCAAGTTTGAACACGAAGCTCCTCGGCGCCAGTCCCCAGTGCAGGTCGACGATCGTTTGTTGGTCATCACGGGTAAAAGTCATTTCGCAGTGAAACCGGGCGTGCGAGGAAAACTGGGCCGCTGTCAGTGCTCGACTCATTTGATAACCGATTGAGGTCAAAGCGCCTCGCGCTGCCTCAACCTGATCGCGAGCTACAAGGATGTCGATGTCACCTGCCTGGCGCAAACCAATCTCGCCATAAGCAAGTTGTGAAAGCAGTGCGCCTTTAAAACTCGCCACGGAGATTCCGTTTTCCTCGAAGGTTTTGTGAATCTCCAACAACCGACCGGTTAGGCGCAGCACTGTCTGAGAGTTTTCTACTGACTCTTGCTTCATCCTTGCTTGAACTGCAGGAGGAACAAGATCACGCACTTGTCGGTTGAGATGTTTGTGCAGCAGAGGCACGAGGCCGTGATCACTTGCGGTACGGAGTAAGTAGTTCCAGTCCGGCTTCCCTTTGACCAATTCCGACAAACTGATTGTGTGTTCGCTGCCAAGTTCGCGGCGGGCGATACAACGAAGTAACGCATGTTCAGGACGTTCAGAACTCATCGCACTTCACTCGGTACCGTTTGGAAGTCGCGCAGTATCAATTCGGTTAACTGGTCCAGTCGATCGATTGCCGCGTGAGGCACAACTCTCTTGACCACCACTCGTTCGTTGAGCCGTGACAGTAATTCAAACTCTTTCGCCCTCATAGGTTTATCGAGCAGGTAGCGCCCGTGGGCGTTGGTTAACAGGGCTAATAGCGACTCCGTCGCGGACAGTGGTTCAATCCGCGGTGCAGCCTCGCCATCGCTGCGTTCACCAAGCACATACACCGCACTCAACCGGGCCGCTTCTTTGTGAAAGCAGACGCCTTCGCGTTGTAGATCGAGATACTTCTTGTCCCAGTTAGACACAATCCTGGGCAACGCAGTGGCTGAACCGTAGAACGACTCTACAACGTCGTCCCACAGATTGATCCTGGGGTAGCCTGTTTGAATAAGAAAGGTTTGCTCGCGCTCGATCACCGGACTGACGTCCTCGGTTAGCACCGGGTGGCCCAACCTGGCGAATGCCGCGGCGGTAGTAGACTTCCCGGCGCCGGAGTCACCGACTACCGTGAAGGCGCGCTTGCCGATCAGAATCGAACTGCCATGAAGACAGACCAGTCCTCGTAATCGCAAGACGAAAGCAGAAATCTGACCCACCAGATAGGTTGTCGTATTCTCAAGACTCTGATCTGCCGTCCAGCGAGCGAGGATGCGCGTGCCGGCGCGATTCACCAGAAACTCAGTCTGATCACAATAGCGAAAATGAAACTCCTGACCATCAACCGACTCCGACGCAGTAAGAATCGGTACGCCGTTCTCGTCCCGATCACTCACGTACCAGGGCTCGCCTTTGATTTCGCAAGCGGGGAAGTCGACGCCAAGAACACACTCCACCAACTCACTAGTCGCGGGCTGAGCGACTAACAAGCCAGGAATCGGAACATTCGACTGGAACGTAAGTCCGTAGGCGGACTGAAAGAACCGCGGGGAACCGATCATGCTGAAGTTAAATCAATGAGGGTCACGAAAAAGAGGTGGACGTTGCAGCATCTGAAAGGGGCCAGTGCGCGACTACGGAGGACTCATGAGATTCATTCCGGAATCGCTATTTAGGCTCATTGCGCCACCCTGGGTGACGGTACGTACGTCGCCGTAAGAAACTAGCTCAGGCTTACGATACTCCTTCCGTTTCCCTGGCTCCTCTTCCGAAGCCAAACTCTCCTGCTCAAGCTCCATGAAATCCTGACCTCCAACGGTAATCTAAAGGCTTTTTAGCCAATAGTTTAAGCTCAGCGGACGCGTATGCATCCAAATCTGGTCCGGCCGTAATAACCAATCATTCTTATTGACGCGGCTGACCTTGACGTAGTCTTGAAGTCCTTCGACCGGCCGAAAATAGTTGCTCAACTCCCAATCTGGTTGCCTCACCCGAACAAGAATCGGATCCTCAATAATTTGAGTCTTAAGGCGCTTCCTAATTTCTTCCGGTAACTGCCCTTGGGTCGCGATTCGTAACAAGCCTTTGTTAAAACACCAAGGTAAGGAAGGTAAGGTTAACAAGAAGTTTACCACACGAATATCGAAGAAGGGATAGCGAAACTCAACTGGCGTGCCCGTCACCTCCGGATCGTAGTCGGCGAACAGGACGGGCCACATGACGCTGCCAAGGGACTCGTATGCCCGCCGGCGAACAAGATTCGAGGCGCCGGAGCCTTGCGCTTGCTCCTGCCAACGGTCCCTAAGGTGGCATCGTTCTTCGAAGTTTTGCTCCAGCCAGCCGGGGTAAAGGTAGTTCTCCTGAACCACGTTTGCCCCGCTGCCAAAGTTTTTCAGACGAGAGCGAAACCCCATTCTCGGTAATCTTCCATAGGATCTGTAACTGAAGGCAACATCGCTAATCAGGCTGCCAAAAGCGAAGGAAGACAAGACCTTCCGGGGAAAATTGTCTTCCGGATACAGCAAAGCGTCGCCACC
>DATFRK010000402.1:0-3978 GCA_035263325.1 Pyrinomonadaceae bacterium
TTTTCTGCGTCGTCGTTTGGGAGATCTCTATCCGCCCTTCCAACGACCGTAAATGGCGGCCAGAGGTGTCGGTGATGCCCCGGGCAACGATCGACGGTGACCGCGTGCACATCACCGGCTTTCGTGATTTCAAATACCGCAGCGCGGATGATTTCACAGTGCGATATGAAGAACGCGAGTTTCTCATCTCGCATCTTACTTCGGTGGATTTCTTCGTGTCCTACTGGAAAAAGGGACCTGTGGGACACACCTTCCTGAGTTTTAACTTCGACAACGCTCTTCCTCTCTGCGTCTCCATCGAAACAAGGCCGGAGGTCGGCGAAGGCTTCAACCCAATCGCCTCGCTATTCAAACAATTCGAGCTGATCTACGTCGCAGGTGATGAGCGCGACATTGTAGGTGTTCGCACCAATTACCGAAAGGAGGACGTGTATCTTTACCACCTCCTGACATCGCCGGAAAATGCGCGTCGACTTTTTCTAGTGTACATGGATCGAATCAACAAACTCGCCGATCACGCAGAGTTTTACCATCTGCTGAGCAACAGTTGTACGATCAATATCGTGCGCTACGCAAACTCCGCCGGCAGGATCGGCAGATTTGATATCCGTCATCTCCTCAACGGTTTCATCGATAGCTATATCTATGGCGCAGGACTTGTCGACACCACCTTACCTTTTGACGAGCTGCGCCGGCGTTCTCGGATCAACGAGGCCGCGCTAGCCGCCGACGACGCTCCGGATTTCTCCCAGCGCATTCGCGCCTCTCTGCCTGTTCCCCGACCTTGAATATAACAAGGCGATCATTCTCTTCGCCGTTGCCAAACATTTGAGGGCGACGACGATTCGATCTTGACACTAGAAGACCAATGGAAGTACACCACCGCAAACTAGCGGGGAGGATGTATGTTGATGGATATTGTTTGGTTCTTGGTGATTGGTCTGGTGGCCGGCTGGCTCGCAAGCTGGATCACAAAAAGGGAAGGCAAGGGAATCGTCAGTTATCTGATCATCGGAGTCGTCGGTGCCTTGCTGGGTGGATGCTTGTTTCGCCTGTTGCATCTCGTTGCGTATGGTCTGCTAGGAGAGCTTGTCATCGCCACGGTCGGCGCCGTTATTCTGCTTTTTGTGCTTCGAAAAATTTAGTCAATTCGCACGCGAGTTTGATAATTAGAACGGAACGGAAACGGGTATGTTTTGCCGTCGCAACTTTGTTGCAAGTTTTTAACCGCCTTTTCGATTTCTCACAATCGCGTTGTAGGCGTCTTGGAGCAGCGGACCGAAGTTGCGCGAATACCGCACATAGCATTTTGTACTTGTGCTCTAATCCGGAACTGAAATAATCGGTCGCATGAAAAAATACAACTATCCGATTTGTGGCCTGCTCATTGTTGCGCTTGCCTACTTCACATTCTCAGGATGCCAAACGACTAGTACAGGGCCTTCTGGTTCGACAGCTCATTTGACCGTCCAGAGAGGCCCCAAATTTGGGTCCAGGTCCATCCTCGCTGTGCAGGTAGATGGTGCGCGAGTGGCTTCACTCACAGAGGGTCAAGCCTACAATGGCACCTTGTCCCCAGGGCAGCATGTCATATCTGTGAGCGCAAGTGGCCCGTCTCGTGGTACCTCGCCGGCAAAGACTATTACGGCAGCAGCCGGGCAAACGTACAGCCTTACTGCGACGTGGAGCGGGAAGCACTTAGTCCTGCAATAATCTGACATCTGAAGCAACGTTGCGCTCACGCCTGGAGTGCCGTGCATTTCCCAGGCTCGTCCAGTATGCTGAACTAAGATCACGGCGATTTTCCCCGCCGTGAGTCGAGTAACTAGTTGTTTACTACCCGTGTGCCCAACTGCTATGCAAACAAGAAAAATGTAATAACTAACAGTAGTTACACCCCGCCTGGACGTGCTACCGACAGTTTATGTCGCGAATGTCGGCGGCCTGCGCCAATGCAAATCGAAAGAAAATTTGCACTAATTTCTTAAAACCTGGCTGCTTGCGCAAGTTGGAACTGCATTTGGGTTCCCGGAGTAACGAGCACGTTGCCAGCGGTGACTCCGCGCGACCTCATTCGCGCTGTCTGCGCAGTCGTCGCGCCTTGAGGCTGCACGCTGTGGGTCTTTATCGCAACATTACTTCCGTTCACGCTCATCGACGTAAGTGCAACACTAAGTGGCGCCGATCCTCGCCCCGGCCTTGAGCTTGCACGAGACGCCGTAATCCTTCCGGTGACGCCCGTTCCAGCTCTCAACACAGTCGCTCCATTGACGACGACGTCCTGGTCGATCTGCCCTGTGAAGGTTCTACCCACCGGATCTCTTTCGGAGATCTGACTCGTAGTCCGTACGCTTAACGCTGTTCCGGCCGGGATTGTCGCCGCGCTTGAAGGTGAAGCTACAACGCAAGCGCATATTGTTGTAGCGATACCGGCAATGATTTTCAAGTGATTCATATCATATTAACACGAGCCTGGTTTCAAGTGTCAAGAGCATTGCTAGTCAAGTCAAAACCTGATTTCTATGTAGGACATTGCCTGACGAGTTAGCGGTTAACTTATCTGGCGCTCGTGCTGAAAGTAGCAAGCATGTAACTGTTGGCCCTGGCATCGAGTTTTCCGGCCAAGATGGGGGTGGAGAATGGGGTCTGATCTACACATTTAACGTTGCCGCGGGAGCAATGTGACTGACTTCACAGCACTATCTGATTTTGGCTGGATTGTAACTGACGAAACCGCCGTACAAGTTGCAGCGGAAAAAGTTGATCAGCATTTAAACTCGTCTAAGCTGGACGGCCTAGGCAACAACACAGGGATCGACTGCTTTGTGGCGCTCTCTCAGTGAGATTACGGGAGCGGCGCGGGCGCGTAGGATCTCCCCTGCATGCGCTTCGGCGCAAGCAAAAACGGCCTTGTAGACTTCGCAATAGGGATCCTTGGCCATCATTGTTCCCAGCGCACTATAGGTTCGTACTGGGCAACCGCCGTGGCAGATTGAAAGGTACCGGCAGGACAAGCAATCTTCGTCCTCAACCAGACGCTTCGGGCGTTCGACGAAATCGCGCCGCGCCCGGCTTGTCTTAAGCATGCCCGTCAGGTCGGGCTCCCGGAACATGTTTCCGAAGAAATACTCCGGATAACTGGTAACCCAGCAGTCGCACTGGGCGACAGTCCCTTTTGCGTCGACCGAGATGAATTGGTTCGAGCAGTTTTCTTTCCAGATGCAAGGTAAGCGCGCTTGTTCGCCTGTGAAGTGGTCGATTAGGGCATTAAACGGACCGACCGAGACGCCGGATGAATACCCCTCTGCCATCCAGATGTCGAGAAGGCCGACCATGAACTCGGCCAATTCACTGGAATCAAGCTGAAAAACGTCCTCAGCTTCTTTTGCGGGACCACCGGGAAACGGGGTATTAACCTGAAAATCGCTTAGCCCGAGTTCCTCTGTGAAATACCGATAGAACCTCTCCGGACCCACTTCGAGACTCCCTTTATGAAGCACCGCGATTACGCCCACTGCTATCCCGGCAGCCTTCGCCTCATGAAGTTTTCTGCTCCACAGTTCAGTGTATGCTGCGGCGCCCCCTTTGAAGAGCTTCCTGTGAATATTGGGATAGTCCATCGACGTGCCCAGCGAACCGTTGAACATTCCCCGAATCACTCCGTTCCAAGCAGGCGAGTAACCGATTAGATTGGTTTGCAAGTAATGTACAAACCGCCGTCCTCGCTCAGCAGCCGCACGGTCCATAATTTCTCGAGCCTTCTCGAACCAGGCTGGACCCATAATCATGACCTCTCCGCCCTGCCAGTAGATTTCGCATTCTTCAATATGCTCGTTCTCGATGTGGTCGAGTAAACGCCGCGTCAACAGAGGCACCAGAACCAGCGAAAGACGATGCGGCTCTTTGTGTTCGAAACAGTAGTCGCATGCGACATTGCAATCCGAAGTCGGAAGAAGAATGACGCTGAAGACCCGCTCG
>DATFRK010000403.1:0-10035 GCA_035263325.1 Pyrinomonadaceae bacterium
GCACTGTCTCCCCGCCCAGGAGCGGGGCCGGAACACCATAACTGACGCGGCCACGGATCAAGTTTTCGAGATGAACCGCCAGGTCGTTCCGCATTTCGCCGGCACTGCGAAAGCGATCCTCCGGTTTGTACTCAACCGCCCGCATTAGAATCTGTTCCATTTCGGACGAAATCGCGGGCGCTATCTGACGCGGTCTGGGATTCTTACTGAAGTCAAAAATCAGCAAAGGATTGTCTTGTGGGTCCGCTCCGGTCAGTAAGTGGAACATGGTGGCGCCGAGGCTGTAGACATCTGAGGCCGGTACCACTCGTCCGCTAAAAAGCTCCGGTGGCGCATAACCCATCGTACCAACGGCGGTAACGCCTTTTTCCTGTTGCGTCACCCAACGAGCAATACCAAAGTCAATCAGCATCACTCGACTTGAATTACCGTCGATCATCAGGTTCGCGGGTTTGAGATCGCGGTAGATGATCGGTTTGGGTCGCGAATGCAGATACTCAAGCACATCGGCAACCTGCATGCTCCAGTCAGTAACCGTTTTCTCGTCGAGTCTGCCACCGACTGCTGCACGCATTCGCGAAGCCAGATCACCACCCGAGATGTATTTCATCACCAGGTAAAAGCGGCTGGCTGACTCGTCGTAAAAGTAATCGTAGATAGTAGGAATCGAAGGATGCTCCAAAGACGTAAGGAGTAACGATTCTCGTTTGAAGTCTCCGATTGCCTTTTCGTGCTGGGTTGGGTCCAGGTGCGACTCGACCATCTCCTTCACTGCCCGTGGTGCATCGCCAAGGTTTCGGTCCTTGGCCAGGTAGACCGCGCCCATACCACCGCCACCAATCCGGCGCACAATCTCGTAGCGGGAATTCAAGACAGTCCCGGCCTCGAGCTGTTTGACCGCAGGTTGTCTGCCGCCAGTGGTTCCCTTGTGTGGCGCGGCGCTGGTCCCTTGCACCCTGACGTCGTCTGTGGACGATCCGCCGAGCGAATCTTGATGCCCGATGTCGTCTGAAATTTTTAGCGATTTTGAGGTTGGGGCTTCGCCTGCGTCATCCCTGAGCGGCAACTCTGCGGAACTGAGGACCGAAGAAATAGTCTTCAGCTCAGGCGACGTAGGCGGCTTTTGCGCACCGCAATTGCCGCAGAAGCTTTCGTCCGACGCTATCTGAGCGCCGCATTGGATGCAATCAGCCATTGAGTTGCGAGTTATCTAACTGTACAGCGCAGAAAGCAGTTCAACTACCTGAAGACGACTTTGGGCGACGTCTATTTAACTATGTGGAAGCGCAAAAAAGTCTTGCCAACTATTATCTCATCACCATCGCACAATGCCTGGCGCTGGCCGGGAGGTAGTCTCTTGCCGCGGTTGATAAAGGTACCGTTGGTCGATCCCAGATCCTCCAGAAAATACTGGCCGTTGCTGAGTGTTATGCGGGCGTGCCGCCGTGACACCTTCGCCTCCGGGTCATCCGTATCTAAATCGACGTCGGGAAATATGCCGCCGTCAGCATCCCACCTGCCTATTTGCGCTTCGACATCGCTCAACATAAACTGTTTGCCGCTCGAACGGCCCTTCTCGATGACCAGCCTGGCATGTGGTTTGGCGGCAGTCTTTAAGGATGTAACATTGAACCCTGCCGAGATGTGGCCGCGGGCAAACTCGGGATGAAGACCTGGCGACGGTGAGTGAGATCCGTTTTGGCCATCAACTCGTGGGACCGCGCCCTTTTGGCCGGTTATCGGGTGGTTATTATTGGGCCGCAACGGAGCGCCGCACTCATCACAGTATTGTGAGCCATCCAAATTCTCTGTTTTGCATCTATCGCAATTAATCATCCGCTGAGCTTTCGCACCATTTGGGGGTTCAAAGTAAGCGAGTCATTCTAACGCGAAACGATTTGGTGCGCCAACGGCGTGCTTGGTTAATGTTCAGCAGGTTTTCCGGGCTCGGAAACCGCCAATTTCAAACAAACTCTGGGCGGTCTTTTGGCTTCCAACTGGTGGCATCGGTTGCCGGTAATTGAAACTGTTTGATAAGTTTTGACGTAAGAAACTACTCGAGCGTAGGGCTTTAGTTAAGCCAACCTTGTTAAAAACCACTACGTCGCGTTCGTTAATACTTAAAGTCCCGATCGAAGGAATCTAGATATGGCATTGAACCGCAAAAAGAAGATTATTATTGGCGTGTCCGTGGTGGCGCTCCTGGCCGTAGTCGTCATCGTCAGCGTATTCGCTAGTCGGAAGGACGAGCCTGAAGTTACTACGGTAAAACTCGAAGTCAGACCAGAATTAAAGCAAACGGTTACCTCCTCAGGCGAAGTTCGGCCGGTGCGCTACATCAAGCTGACCAGTGAAGTGCCTGGACGCATCGAAGAGATCTACGTAAACGCCGGCGACCAGGTCATCAAAGGAAAGCCGCTGGTAAGAGTTGATCCGACGCAGTTGCAGTCGAGTCAGGAAGCCCAGTGGGCCGCGACCCAGGCGTCAATCAATGACGTACAGAACGCTCGCAACGCGGTAAACGCAGCCCAGCAGGGGCTGATAGTGGCCCAGTCTGCTGTCGCTGCGGCCCGACAGCAAGTCGTCGCCTTCCAAACCAACGTCGACCGTGCCCAGGTTGACGTCAACACAGCTCAACGCGAACTGAAGCGCTCCACCGAACTCATCGAAGCCGGAGTTGCTTCTCGTTCAGACTACGATGCCGCACGTGATCGATTCGACGCTGCCAAGATCGCTTTGGAGACCGCCAAGGCCAATCTCGAGGCCCAGAAGATCGCCGTCAAGGAAGCGACTGAGCGGGCGAACCAACAACAGATTGCCGTGCGCGATGCACAGATCAGTATCAAGTCGTCCGAGATGCGCGCCAATCAACAACAAGCGATGCTTCGGGGACAGGCAAGCCAGCGTTCAAAGGCGACCCAGTTGTCGCCGTTGAACGGCGTGATTGCTGACATTCCGGCTCGAGTTGGCGAGTTTGCGGTTGCCGGTCTGTCTACCACTTCGCTGATGACAATTGCTGATATGTCAACGGTGAACGTGGAAGTGAATGTGGACGAAACCGAGATCAATAACGTCGAGGTCGGACAGCAAGCCAAGGTGAAAGTCGACGCCCTGGGCGACAAGGAAATCAAGGCAGTCGTAACGCAGAAGAACCCACTGGCGATCGCGAAGTCGGACCAAACCGGCGGTCTCTCGAACCGGGTCAACGTCCAGGAAGCCAAGGAATTCAAAGTTACTTTGGAACTGAAGGAAATGCCCGACGACATACGTAACGCGCTGCGGCCCGGAATGAGTTCAACCGCCACGATTACGACCAAGACCAAGAACAGCGTTCTGGCCGTTCCGCTTGAGGCGATTGTCGAAAAGGCACCCACACCTGCCGCTTCTCCTTCTGCGACCATAGCAGGCAATGTTCCGTCACCATCTCCGGGCGGTGAGAAGCCAAAAACACAGAAGGGTGTTTACGTCATCGAGGGAAACAAGGTGAAGTTCTTCGAAGTTACGACCGGTATCACAGGCGAAGCGGATATTGAGATCACCAGTGGGTTGAAACAAGGGCAGGAAATTGTGCGTGGTCCAAGCCGGGTTTTGAAGACCCTTAAAGATGGCATGACCGTTAAGCGTCAAACGAAGAAACCTGGCGCAAACGTTAACGGAAGCGAGGCCTAGATGAGCAACGTGACCCTGGCGCCTCCACCGACAGAGAGCGTCATCAAACCCAAGATCAGCGTCGACGGACACGATCCGAAGATGCTGATCTCCATGCGCAATATCTGGAAGACCTACCAGATGGGTAGCGAGTCGGTACACGCCCTCCATGGTGTTTCATTTGATATTCCGCGAGGCGAGTACATAGCGATCATCGGTCCCTCCGGCTCCGGTAAGTCGACCTTGATGAACTTGATTGGCTGTCTCGATACGCCATCGCAGGGCGAATACTGGCTTAACGGCAAGAACGTGTCAGACATGGACGACGACGAACTGGCGCGCATCCGCAACCAGGAAGTCGGCTTTGTTTTCCAGACTTTCAACCTGCTCGCTAGAGCAACCGCGCTACACAATGTCGAGTTGCCCTTGATTTACGGAGGCATTGGTTCATCGCAGCGTCATGAGATGGCGAAACAGGCTCTCGCTGCCGTCGACTTGACTGAACGCATGACGCACAAACCGAATGAACTGTCCGGTGGCCAACGTCAGCGCGTGGCTATCGCCCGGGCACTCGTTAACCATCCCTCGATCCTGCTCGCCGATGAACCAACCGGTGCCCTCGACACCCACACCAGCATGGAAATCATGGACCTCTTCGAGCGCCTGCACTCTGAAGGCAACACCATAATCGTGGTGACTCATGAGCCTGATATTGCCGCTCGTGCCCACCGCGTAGTTTCCATTCGCGACGGTCTCATCGAAAAAGACCAAAGAATTAAGTAGGAGACCTGCATGATGGAGCGAAGTGGCGAGCAGGGGGCAAAGCCACTGCGCTATACCCTTGCCTATCTGCCGGAACGCTTTAGAGGCTTTTCGTTGTTTCGGCTGACGGCGATCTGGGAAGCTTTCCGGGTAGCGACCGGCAGCCTACGCTCAAACAAACTGCGCACTGCCCTGACGCTGATGGGTATCGTCGTCGGCGTCACGGCGGTTATTGCGGTGGTGACCATTATCAAGGGCTTGGACAAGACGGTGGCCCAAACTTTTTCCTCGCAGGGGTCAACCGTGTTCACCGTCTCAAAGAATCCGCAGATCATTAAGTCTCGGGAAGAGTTTGTAAAATTCAATAAGCGCAAAGACGTAACCTTCGATGATGCGGAAGCCATCACCAGGCTTTGTTCGGCTTGCTGGCGCGTCGGGGTAGCGGGAAACGCGCTGGAGACGGTCAAGTACGAAGACCAAAAAGCAGAGAACGTTCGGATTCGCGGTGTCGATCCCACGACGATGTTTGACATTGATGGCGTGACCATCGACGCGGGCCGTATCTGGACCGACAGTGAGGGCGCTTCGGGTCATGAGATCTGCGTGGTGGGCACCGACATGTTGAAGAACCTCTTCGATGGCGTTAGTGCGGACCGCGTGGTGGGCCAGGAGATCAGGATTGCCGGACGTCCGTACACCATCATCGGCACACTCGAGCCGCTGGGCTCCATCTTTGGTTTCTCGCGCGACAACGTCGTCTATATTCCCTATTCGACTTATGCCAAGAGCTACGGGGCCCGGCGCTCGCTAGTTGTCTTTATCCAGGTGCCTGCGGCCGAGCAACTGGAAGTGGCCGAAGATCAGGTGCGAACCATCATGCACAATCGCCGTGGTCGCGCGCCGGAGGAGGGCGACGACGAAGGATTTGCTTTGGAAACACAAGACGTGTTTCTGAATCTTTATGGGGCCGCCACGTCAAACATCTACATTGTCACGATTGGAGTCGCGGCTGTTTCACTGGTCGTGGGTGGCATCGTAGTGATGAACATCATGTTGGTGTCAGTGACTGAGCGCACGAAAGAGATTGGTATTCGTAAGGCCATTGGGGCCCGGCAGAAGGATATTCTGACGCAGTTCCTGATTGAAGCAGTGACCGTCACCGCAATTGGAGGAGCACTTGGTGTCGGCACTGGATTTGGCCTGGCCTACGTCATTTCTGCCCTGATCGGGTTTCCCTTGCTGATTAGCGTGGCCTCAGCCGTACTGGGGGTTGGTGTTTCGTCGGTGGTGGGCATAATTAGCGGTTTGTGGCCAGCTTGGAGGGCGGCAAAGTTGGACCCGATTGAAGCACTACGAGCCGAATAGGTCCAATCGGTCGAATAGGTCCTATAAAAATCACATGAGACTCGAAGATGTAAAAGAATCAGCTTTGATGGCCATCGACACGTTGCGTGCTAACAAGCTGCGCTCGGCCCTCACGATTCTGGGTGTCAGTGTGGGCGTAATCACCGTCATCTTCATGGTCTCGATTATCCAGGGTCTTAACAAAGCCTTCGCCGATCAGATTGAATCGCTCGGGTCGAATACCATCTTCATTTCCAAGTTTGAACCCAGCTTCGGTCGTCCCCCGGGTCCCGACGAGATACACCGCAAAGACCTCACGACGGATGATGCCGAAGCGTTGCGACGTGAAGCTCCTTCAATCGTTGGCGTCTCGCCCATCCATCGAAAGCTTTCCTCCACTGTCAGGTACCAGGACAAGCAGACCGACACACCAATCCTGCTCGGTGTGACTCCATATTACGAGTTCGTTCACACTCAGTACGTGGCTAACGGTCGCTTCATCAACGACATTGACATGCAGGATCGATCCAACGTGGCGATAGTTGGCGTCGATGTGAAGAATGCGCTTTTCCCTTACGAAGATCCGATCGACAAGGAAGTCAGGATAAACGGCAATCCGTACCATGTAATTGGCGTGATGGAGCCGCTGGGAAATTTCTTTGGTCAATCACGTGACAACTCAGTCTTTGTGCCGCTCAGCACCTTCGACAAGTACTATGCTGAAGGACCATTTCCCGAAGTCGTTTTCTTCATGGTAGTGCGGCCGCAATCAAGGGCGGTCGTGAAAAACGCAATGGATGAGGTCACCGATATTTTGCGCCGGCGTCGACGTGTACCGCCTGGCGCCAAGAACGATTTCGGTGTTTCGTCCCAGGATTCACTGCTCGATGTCTATAACCAGCTTACCGGCGCCACTGCCCTGGTACTGACCTCAATTTCCTTCGTGGCGCTGATGATCGGTGGTATCGGGGTAATGAATATCATGCTGGTCTCGGTCACTGAGCGAACCAAGGAGATCGGCATTCGCAAAGCTGTCGGCGCAACGAAGCTGAACATCCTGTCGCAGTTTCTGATCGAGGCCGTCGTGCTAACAGCCATTGGTGGACTCGCTGGACTGGCGGTAGGCGAGATTGCCAGTTTGATCATGAACAAGTACTCACCGCTGCCAGCTTATGTGCCTTTATGGGCCATAGGAGTCGGCGTCGGCATATCGGCGGCGGTGGGCATCGTCTTCGGATTGTGGCCCGCCTGGAAGGCTGCCAGGCTGGATCCGATCGAAGCATTACGCTGGGAGTGAGCGAAGGACCATGAAACTCGAAAATCAGGCCGCCATAGTAACCGGGGCGGGACAGGGGATAGGAAAGTCGATCTCCTTGGCGCTAGCCCGCGAAGGTGCTGCGGTGCTTCTGTGTGGTCGACACCAGGAAACGCTTGCGGGTGTTGCGCAGGAGATCAAACAACTTGGCGGCCACGCAATTGTTAGTGTGACCGATGTCTCGGATGAGGCCGCCGTTAAGCAGATGGTGGACCTGGCGGTGGCGCAGTTTGGTCGCCTCAACCTATTGATCAACAATGCTGGCATTGTTGGGCCAACCGCCCAGGTGACAAACGTGAGCCGCGATGACTGGGATGAGGTAATGGCTGTAAACCTAACTGGCCCGTTCCTTTGCGCGAGGGCGGTCATTCCCCACCTGGTTGAACAACGGTCCGGCAAGATCGTCAACATTTCCTCCATCGCCGGCAAAATGGGATACGCACTCCGGAGCCCCTACTCTGCATCTAAGTGGGGCTTGATTGGTTTGACCCGAACGCTGGCGCTGGAATTGGGCCCGTACAACATCCAGGTAAATGCGATCTGTCCGGGTCCAGTTTCCGGGCCCCGAATGCAGGCCGTCATCGCTAATCGAGCGAAGGAGCTTGGCCAATCTGAGGAAGAGGTGGAGCGCACCTACGTGCAAGGAACTGCCCTAAAACGCATGGTAGATCCAGAGCACGTGGCCGCCACCGTTATTTATCTTTGCTCGGCGGAGGGAAACAGTATGACCGGCGAAGCACTCGACGTAAGTGCCGGTTATGCGTTATAGAGATACTTCGTTTTACCCCTTGGCGGCGCGACTGTGGCGAATTTGCAACCCTACTTTGTGTAGAACCGTAGTAAACCTGTGAAATTAATCGAAACCCTGAAACTCGCGCTGGCGGCGATTTGGGCGCATAAATTGCGCTCAGCGCTGACCCTGCTCGGTATGATCGTCGGTGTAACGGCGTTTGTGGTCGTCGTATCTCTCATCGAAGGCTTCAACCGCTACGTCGACGAAAAGATCGCCGGCATTGGCGCAAAGTCTTTCACCGTGCAGCGTTTTAACCCGCTCGAAGACTTCAAAGACACTGACACTATTGCAGCTGCCCAGCGGAGAAACAAAGAACTCACGCTTGACGATTATGACTACCTGAAGGAACGCGCCACCCTGATTGGCAAGATCGGTGCGAAGGCTCGCGGCACTCCGGTGGAAGTTAAGCGCGGTGCTCAATCGTTGGAAGACGTTTTTGTATACGGTTCCACGGCCAATTGTGTCGACATCGAGAATCGGGACGTGGCTGACGGCCGTTTCTTTGCCGAGTCCGAAGATGAAGGCGCGGCGCGGGTGGCCTACATCGGCGCCGACATCGCCAACAAACTTTACCCGGCCGGAAATGCTGTGGGCGAAGAAATTACTGTCCGCGGGTTGCCCTACCGGGTGATTGGGGTGGAAGCCCCCAAGGGAACTGTCTTTGGTATTCCCCAGGATAATTTTGTTGTACTGCCGCTGAAGACGTATGCAGTGAACTTTGGCGCCTTAATCCGGCAGCGATCACTCTACTTCGTCGCCACCTCAAAAACAGACCCACTGTTTAATGACGCGGTCGACGAGGCGCGTTTTCTGATGCGTGCCCGGCGTAAACTTGGACCAAGCGAAAAGGACAATTTTGGCATCGTCACTCCTGACGCCATCACAGGCCTGCGCGATCGCTTATTCGGGACCATCTTTCTCGTCGCCATGTTAGTCCCCGGAATCGCCTTGATAGTGGGCGCGATCGTGATCATGAACATCATGCTGGTTTCGGTGACGGAGCGGACCAAGGAAATCGGGATCAGAAAATCACTCGGCGCCAGGCAGACTGATATTCTGAAACAGTTTCTGGTAGAGGCGGTCACTTTGGCCGTAATCGGGGGAGCCGTCGGAATTTTTCTGGCCTGGCTCACGGGGAAAGTTGTGACCGCGGTTTTCTTTCCTACCTACTTGTCGTTGTTCGCCATCCTGGGGGCGCTCGGTGCGTCTGGAGGCGCAGGCGTGGCGTCGGGGATTTTCCCGGCCTGGAAAGCTGCGCGGCTCGATCCAATTGAAGCATTGAGAGCAGACTGATTGGTGATCTTATGATATCGATTCTTCGCAGCGACATTTACGAGAATCTCAAGATGGCGATCGCAACCTTGTACGCCAACAAGCTGCGGTCCTTTCTAACTGTGTTCGGCGTAGTTATCGGCATCATCACCGTCATGTTGATTGCCTCGATCATTAGCGGTATCGACGTTTCGGTGAAGCGGGAGGTTGAGTCGTTTGGGGTGCGCTCGATGTACATCAGTAAGTACAACCCCGGCATTCACATTGGTCGCATGTCTCGCGAGGAACGCATGCGCAAACAGTTGACGTACGACGATGCCATGGCACTCAGCACGCTGCCCGCTATCGAGTTGTCAGTGCCGTTTCTCGACATTACCAATGGTTTCTTCGGCGGCAAGCTGCTGGTATCCGGCGGTGGTAAGACGTCAGCTCAGATCGCGCTGCAAGGAACGTTGCCAGACTTCGAGCGAGCGGGAACGCAGGTCGTCTCTGAAGGACGCTTCTTCTCTCAGTTTGAAAACGACAACAATGAGCAAGTCTGCGTCATTGGCTCGAAAGTGGCAGATGACTTCTTTCGCGTAGGCTCTCCGGTTGGACAAACGATCAAAATCGGTCCCCAGGAGTTTCGCGTTGTCGGCGTATTGGAAAAGCGCGAGCAGTTTCTTTTCGGCGGCGGCAGTGACGATCAGAACAACTGCGTCTATCTTCCGTTCAGTGTAGCGCGGAAACTAAAACCCAACGAAGACGACGTGTCGATCCTGGCGGTGGCCAAACCGGAAATGATGGACGAAGCCAAGGACCAGGTGCGCGATCTCTTGCGCGTGCGACGTCAGGTACCCTTTGCTGATCCCGACAACTTTGGCATGGAGACCTCTGAGAGCATCCTCGATCAGTTTCGCTC